>JAAYMJ010000198.1 GCA_012521455.1 Clostridiaceae bacterium | reverse complement strand
TGATTTAAATTACAAATATCGATTTTTTCAAAACTTTCAAGGTCAACAAAAAAGCTGAAATTGTCGTCTTCCGTGCCGATTTTTCCGGATTGGTATGGGGGGATATAGTTTATTTCCTCGCTGTTTTTGCCGATTGACCCCTTTTTATAAATATTTGTCATTTTTCCGGCATAAAGCTCTTTTTCATCCCCCCTGCCTGCCAAAAAGAAGGCGTAGGTGGGGATTCCTTCTTTAATCTGGTCGCAAAACCTTTCCTGGTTTTCCAAGCTTAATAAATTGGTCTTTCTGTTGGAGGCCTGCCCCCAAATCAGGCGGTTTTTTTCTTCAAAAACTCTTTTGTGCTCTAAAATTGTATCAATTTTTTGGCCTTCGTGTAAATTGAGGTTTTCATTTGGTATTTTCAAAAACAAATGAACCGGGCCCATAGCACAATTTACCTCCATTTTACTTTATTAGGTAAATTATACTACACCCGGATTCAATTTACAACATTTTTCTAAAATTTCCTAAATCTTTCGTATCTTTCTGACAATATTTCTTCCTTGGATTTGGTTTTATAGTATTCTAAATCTTTCATGATTTTTTCTTTTAACAATTTAAGGGTCGCCTCAGGGTCCACATGGGCGCCTCCGTTTGGCTCCTCAATCACCCCGTCGATTATGTTCATGTTAAGTAAATCATAGGAAGTCATTTTCATAAGTTCCGCCGCCTCTGCCGCGCGGCTTGAGTCCTTCCAAAGAATGCTTGAAAAACCTTCGGGGGAAAGGATGGAGTATACCGCGTTTTCTAACATATATACCTTGTTTGCCACAGCAATAGCCAAAGCCCCGCCGCTTCCCCCTTCGCCGATTATGACGGAAATTATGGGAACGGACAGGGAAAACATCTCCCTTAAATTTTGGGCAATGGCTTCCCCCTGGCCCCGCTCTTCGGCCCCCACGCCGCAGTACGCCCCCTGGGTGTCAACCAAAGTTATTATGGGCCGGTTAAATTTTTCGGCCTGCCTCATAAGCCGCAGCGCTTTCCTGTACCCCTCAGGGTGGGGGGAGCCGAAATTTCTTTTGCTTTTTTCCTCTAATGTTACCCCTTTTTCCTCGGCAATTACGGTTACTACAAAATCACCGATTTGGCCAATCCCGCCGATAATTGACGGGTCGTCGCGGAAAAGGCGGTCGCCGTGGAACTCCAAAAAATTTGAAAACATATTTTTTATATAATATTGGCTTGTGGGGCGGTTGGTGCTTCTGGCGTTTTGCACCCTGCCCCATGCTGAAATTTCCATAAAATCACCCCGTTTTGTGCAAAGTCAGGATTTTCCACAAAACATCCTTCATCTTATGGCGTTCAACCACCATGTCAACAAAGCCGCACTCAAACAAAAATTCGGCGGTTTGGAAGTTTTTCGGGATTTCCTGCTTTATGGTCTGCTCAATTACCCTTTTTCCCGCAAAGCCAATAAGCGCCCCTTTTTCCGCTAAAATTATATCCCCTAAACTTGCGAAACTTGCGGTAACCCCGCCCGTTGTGGGGTCGGTAAGCACCGATACATATAAAAGCCCGCATTCTGAAAATTTCTTTAGCGCGCCGCTTACTTTTGCCATCTGCATAAGAGATACCATGCCTTCCTGCATCCGGGCGCCCCCCGACGCGGTGAAAATTATCAGCGGGAGCTGTGCGTTTTGGGCATATTCAATGGAGCGGGTAATCCTTTCCCCAACCCCGTAGCCCATGCTTCCCATGATAAAGCGGGAGTCCATCACGCATATAACGCATTTTTCGCCATAGATTTTCCCAACCCCGCAGAGCACCGCCTCGTCTAGCCCCGTTTCTTCCTGGCACTTTTTCACCTTTTCTTCATACTGGGGAAAGCCCAGCGGGTTAGAAAAGGGGATGTCGAAGTTAAAGGGCTTGAAAGTGCCCTCGTCAATGATGTAGGAAATTCTCTTTTGGCAAGACAGCCTCCAGTAAGCCCCGCAGTGGTTGCAGACATACTGGTTTTCCTCAATGTCTTTTATATACACGATTTTTTTGCAGTAGGGGCAAATCCCCCACAAATCCTTTGGGATGTCGGGAAGTTTGCTCTTTTTTACGCGCTTGGGCTTTTCAACTACTTTTATTTTTTTGCGTCTTAATATATCACGAAATTCCACTGTTTCTCACCAGCACTTTGTTTATAAAATTGGTGTTGTACCTTCCCGATACAACTTCAGGCTCATTTAACAGGTTTGACAAAAAATCAATATTGGTTGTAACCCCTTCTATCACAAGCTCGGAAAGGGCGCTTCTTAATTTCCTTAATGCGTCCTTTCTTGTGGAGCCTAAAACAATCAGCTTTCCAAGCATGGAGTCGTAGTAAATCGGGATTTTATAGCCCTGGTAAATATGTGAGTCAAACCTAATCCCCATGCCGTTTGGGATATGCAGATACTCAATTTTCCCCGTGGTGGGCATAAACCCTTTTTCGGGGTCTTCGGCGCAAATTCTTGCTTCAATTGAAAATCCCCTGAAATTTACGTCTTCTTGGGAAAATGAAAGCTTCCGCCCTGCGGCAACGCAGATTTGCTCTTTAATTAGGTCAATCCCCGTCACCATTTCCGTAACAGGGTGTTCTACCTGTATGCGCGTGTTCATTTCCATAAAGTAAAAGTTTTTGTCCTGGTCAAGCAAAAACTCAACAGTGCCTGTGTTGTAATACCCCACGGCTTGTGCCGCTTTAACTGCGGTTTCCCCCATTCTTTCCCGGAGTTCAGGGGAAAGGGCGGGGGATGGGGATTCTTCCATTATTTTTTGGTTTCTGCGCTGAAGTGAACAGTCCCGCTCGCCTAAATGTACATAGTTTCCGAATTTGTCGCCGAAAATCTGGAATTCAACATGCCTTGTGTTTTCCAAGTATTTTTCTATATAAAGCCCGCCGTTTCCAAAAAAGGCGCTAGCCTCGTTTTTTGCGATAATAAATGCGTTTTTAAGCTCGGCGTCATTGTTTACGATTTTTATCCCCCGTCCCCCGCCACCCGCGGTGGCCTTAATTAAGACGGGATAACCGATTTCATTGGCAATGGCAATCCCCTCGTCAACATCCGAAATTAAACCGTCGGAGCCTGGAATAGTTGGGATTCCCGCCGCTTTCATGGTTTCTTTTGCCCGGGATTTGTCCCCTAAAAGGGAAATGCAGTGTGATGAAGGCCCGATAAAGGTAATGTTGCAGTCCTCGCAAAGTTTTGCGAATTCCGGGTTTTCGGATAAAAACCCAAAGCCCGGGTGTATTGCTTCCACCTGCTTTAAAACCGCGGTGTTTATAATGCTGTGCATGTTCAAATAGCTGTCCTGGGGGTTAGCGGCGCCAATGCACACCGCTTCATCCGCCATGTAAGCATGCAAACTGTCCCTGTCCCCTTCCGAGTACACCGCAACGGTGTAAATCTCCATCTCACGGCAGGCCCTTATAATCCTTACTGCGATTTCCCCCCGGTTTGCAATCAATATTTTTCTAAACATACTAACCTCCAAGTCATGAAATGGCAAAGGTAAGTTCGGCCTCGCATACAACGGCCCCGCCCACTTTGGCGCAAGCCTTCCCCACGCCTACGGGGCCCCGCATTTTAATAAGTTCCACCTCTAAAACTAAAGTATCGTTTGGTTTTACCATTTTGCGGAACCTGCAGTTTTTTATACCCCCGAAATAGGCGGTTTTCCCCCTGTTTTCCTCCATTGACAAAACCGCCAAAGCCCCCGTCTGGGCAAGGCTTTCCACAATCAAAACCCCCGGCATTACGGGATTTTGGGGGAAATGGCCTTGAAAATAGGGCTCGTTTTCGTCAACAAACTTTTTTGCGACCGCCCGTTTCCCGGGGTCAAGTTCAAGGACTTCATCAACTAACAAAAAGGGCTCGCGGTGGGGTATGATTTTTTTGATTTCTTCCCTGTTTAGCATAAAACCACCTATTTTAACTTGATTAAAACCTGGCCGTACTCAACGTGGTCCCCGTCATTTACGCAGATTTCCACAACTTCACCGTCGCAGGAGGACTCCACTTC
>JAAYMJ010000197.1 GCA_012521455.1 Clostridiaceae bacterium | reverse complement strand
GAAAGCTATAATATAGGGGAAGAAGAAACCATAGGGAGAAGCAGGAAAAACACCATTAAAATAGATGACCCCTTTTTATCGCAATTTCACGCGCGGATTTTTAAAAAGGGGAACGACTACTATATTGAGGATTTGGGGAGCACCAACGGCACAAAGCTTAACGGCGAGCCTTTGGGGGATGAAGCGGTGCAGCTTATGGACAATGACAAAATCGAATTTGGAAGGATTGCGTTTTTGTTTGTAATGCCCTATGCAAATAAAGATTAGCCGCAGGGAGGTTCTTGATGAAAAAGCAAAACGCCTTTTTAACCTTATTTCTTGTGATTTTGCAAAACATACTGGGCTTTTTTTTGGTCTATGTTAACGGGGGCAAAAACAACACGGTTTTGTATATCGGCCTTGCGGTGGTATCCTTAATCTTTGTTTCAACCCTTATTGTGACCCTTTTAAACCTTGGGGACACATATATTTTTCAAATCAGCGCAATGCTTGTGTCAATCGGGATTATAATGCTTACCCGCATTAATATTGAATACGGCATAAGGCAGGCTGTGTGGCTGTTTTTAGGGGTTTTGGCCTTTTTTGTGACCTATTTTATTTATCCTTATTTAAAGGACAAGTTCGTTTTAATATATTTGGGATTATCTTTTGTGCTTTTTATTTTGACACTGCTTTTTGGGAAAACCGTAAACGGGTCTAGGAACTGGATAGTGATATTCGGCCACTCCTTCCAGCCTGCGGAAGTAATAAAAATGCTTTATATACTTACCCTTTCTTCCCTTTTTTGCCATGCGTACAAAGAGGGGCAAAGGGGCATTTTAAAAATATACAATGATAAAAGGCTTAGGCCTTATTTAATAATGTGCGTTGCGTATGCCCATATGTTCTTTTTGATACTTCAGCGGGACTGGGGCTTGTGCGTTTTGTTTTTTGTGATTTACTTTTTCATGCTTTATTGTTTTTCCCAAAATATATTAATTAAGGCTTTAAACGTGGCGCTGTTTTCCTTCGGAGGGTTTTTGGGATATCATTTTATGAGCCATATCAGAAGAAGGGTTAGTATTTGGATAAACCCCTATGAGGATATAACGGGGGCGGGGTATCAGATTACCCAATCCCTTTTTGCCATTGGGGAAGGCGGCTTTACTGGAAGCGGGATTGGCCTGGGAAGCCCCTACTACATACCCGAGGTGCATTCGGACTTTATCTTTTCCGCCATTTGCGAAGAATTAGGGATTTTAGGCGGAGTTGGGGTAATTTTGCTGTTTTTTATCTTTGTGTACAGGCTATTTAAAATTGCCATTGCCGTGCGGGGGGGCTATCACAAAATGACCGCCTTTGGGATTGCGGTAATGTTTTCGTTCCAGATTTTTATAATTATCGGCGGGGTTATAAAGCTAATACCGCTTACCGGGATTACCCTTCCCTTTATAAGCTACGGCGGGAGTTCTTTAGTCACTACTTTTATGTCACTGGGGTTTATGATGGCGATATCAAAGGAGGCGTACAATGAAATATAACAAAAAAATCATTCATGTCCTATGCCTTGTGTGCGCCATGTTTTTGAGCCTGATTTCATACCTTGTTTACTTTGAGCTTTTTTTAAGCGAGGATACCATTAAAAACTCTTACAACAGAAGGCTTTTTGAACGGGAAAATGAGATACTCCGGGGCGATATCACCGACATAAACGGAGTGGTTTTGGCAAAAAGCGAATTTCAAGACGGCAGGCAAAAGCGGGTATATCCTTTTAGTAACCTATACGCCCATGTGATTGGCTATAACTCCAAAACCTATGGTAAAAGCCAGCTGGAGTTAAGGTATAATGACTATCTTTTGGGGCTTGACTCCTTAAGCGCGGTGGCAAGCATTACGGATATTTTTAAAAACGAGGAAAAAAAGGGGGCGGACTTAAGGCTTACCATCGACCACAATTTGCAAAAGAAGGCCTATAATTTAATGGGGAACAATAACGGCGCCCTGGTTGCTATCGACCCGCAGACGGGCGCGGTTTTAGCTTTGGTTTCAAAGCCCGATTTTAACCCCAATGAGGATGTTTTGGTAAACAGCTGGCCCGATATGGCGGACAGCGAAAGCGCGCCCTTTTTGGCCCGGGCCACAATGGGGCTGTATCCGCCGGGCTCCACTTACAAAACCATAATTTCCGCGTACGCCCTTGAAAATAACATGGATGAGGAAATTGAGGATAAGGGAAGCATAAATATTGGCGGGAAAGTGTTTTCAAATTCCAACAAAAAAAGCTATGGCAAAATCGGTCTAAAAAAGGCGTTTTCGGTGTCCAGCAACGTGTACTTTGCAATCCTTGCTGAAAAAATCGGGGAAGAGGGCATAAAGGAAATATCCAAAAACTTTTTAATCGGGGAGGAAATCCCCTTTGATTTAAAGGTTGAAAAAAGCCGCTTTAACTATGGCAAAATGGAGGCTGTTGATTTGGCCTCCGTCGGTATCGGGCAGGGAAAACTCATGGTGACCCCTTTTCAAATGGCGCTGGTTGCCGCAAGTGTCGCAAATGACGGGATTTTAATGAGGCCGTATTTACTGGAGTCGGCCACCTTGAAAAACGGGTTTACTTTATATAACGCAAGGCCTACGGTGTTAAAAACGGTGATGGATAAAGCCGTGGCTGGGAAGCTTTGTGATTTAATGAGGGATGTTATACAAAACGGGACAGGTAAAAGCGCGAAAATTGCGGGGCTTGACGTGTACGGGAAAACCGGCACCGCTGAAAATGAGCAGAAAAAAGACCATGCGTGGTTTATCGGATTTTGTGATAATGGCTCGAAAAAAATTGCAGTTTGTGTTATATTAGAATATAACAAGAAATCCGGCGGGGAAGTTTGCGCCCCCATAGCAAGGGAATTTTTCAAAGAATGGGACAAGTATTATTGATTTTAGGAGGAAACATGTCTAAATATATTGTTTCGCCAACTAAAAATTTGGAACTGTCCTCATCATTTGCGGAGTTTTTTAAGAAAAATTTAAAAACCGATTTAAACTTTATAAAAGTTTATTTGTATATCCAGATAAAAAACGAAGATGGTGAGGATGAATTTGACCTAAAAACCATGGCGGAGGAGCTTTACTTATCGGAAGATGAGGTT
>JAAYMJ010000196.1 GCA_012521455.1 Clostridiaceae bacterium | reverse complement strand
CGCCAATTGTCACATAGCCCACCATTATGCGGGCAGGGGTGAGTTTTGTTTTATCTATTAAAATTTGTCCAACTACGCAAATAAGTCCACCCACGATAAACGCTTTTAGTAAATCCATAGCTATTCCTTCCTATTTTTATTTTTTCTCAATTTTTATTTTGCCTAATTTGAGATTTTTTAAAATAGGTTTTATTTTACTATAAAAAAAGGTGTGCATTACGCACACCTTAAAAACTATAAAATCACCTTACTTTGAACGCTTTGTGGTTGTTAGACAAATCCCGTTAAGTGATTTTTAAGGATATGTGCCAAAAAAGCACAGGGCTGGCGTTGTAGCGCCGCGCAAGCCCCTGTTTTCATGAAAAAATCTAAACAGGGTTTTGCCTGAGTGTGTCGATTTACGGCACGCATGCGCATAACGCACGCATTTTTTCAAGGAAAATTTACTATGGCACATATCAGGAACATATATTGGCTTTCAAAACGTTTGTGAAGTTTTAAGTTACTAAATTTTTTACCTTATTGCCCTGTCCAGCAACGCCTTTAATTCGTCCTCGCCAAACTGGTACTTTTTATTGCAAAAATGGCATACCACTTCCGCGGACTTATCCTCATTTATGATTTTTTCAAGTTCTTCTTTCCCTAAACTTACCAAAGCCCGCTCTATTCTTTCCACAGTGCAGTCGCAGTGGTATTTGCACTCCATTTGGCTTAAATACTCAATTTCAAATTCGGATAAAAGCTTTTCAATTATCATTTTCGGGGTGTATCCTTCTGAAATCATGTGGGAGATGGAAGGAATTTCTGAAATTACTTTTTCAATGGCGGAAATATGGGCCTCAGTTGCTTCGGGCATCATTTGGATGATAAAGCCGCCCGCGGCTTTTATGGAATAGTCCCTGTCAACTAAAACCCCTAAAGAAACCGCGGAGGGGATTTGTTCGCTTCTTGCGAAATAATAGGTTAAATCCTCGGCAATTTCCCCGCTTTGGATTTTTACCCTTCCGATATATGGCTCTTTTAAGCCAAAATCCCGTATTATGCTTAAGTAGCCGCCAGTTCCCACCGCGCCGCCTACGTCTAATTTATTGTTTTTATTAAGCGGCAAATCCACATGGGGGTTTCCCACATAGCCTTTAACTTCCGCCTTTGAATTTGCGACAGCCAAGACCTTCCCAATGGGGCCGCCGCCGTCAAACTGGATTGTAACCGTATCCTTTTCCCCTTTTAGCATTGCCCCCATCATGGCCCCGGCGGTCAAAACCCTGCCTAACGCCGCGGCAGCGGTCGGGAAAAGGTCGTGGATTTTTCTAGCCTCTTCAACAAGGCCAGTGGTGCTTGCCGCAAAAACCCTGATTGCGCCGTCCTTTGTTATGGCGCGTTCTATTGTGTCTGCCAATCAAAATGCCTCCTTAAACTGGTACTTTTCAGTCGCCACAATTAATTTAATACATTCTTCCAAATCTTTTTTGCTAACTGTTTCGCTTGGGGAATGGATATACCTTGAGGGGATTGAAATCACCCCCGCTTTTACGCCGCTTCTGGTTAGGTGGATTGCCCCCGAGTCGGTTCTCCCACCCTCAAGCACCTCAAGCTGGTATTTTATATTATCCTTCTTCGCGCATTCCTTCATGTAGTTTACAACATAGGGGTGGCTGATTATTCCGTCGTCTTTTATTTTAATGCACACTCCATTATCCATCATAACCGCCATCCTTTTAGCCTCCGGGATGTCGCCGGTGCGGGTTACGTCAATCGCTATGGCAAAGTCAGGGTCCACATTAAAACCTGCGGTTGTGGCGCCTCTTAAGCCCAATTCTTCCTGTGTGGTAAAGACATAATAAATGTCGTTTTCCGTCCTTAAATTTTTCTTTACCGCTTCAATTAAGCAGTAGCAGCCCGCCCTGTCATCCATGGCTTTGCAGCTTACATGGTTATTTAAGTCCACAAACTCGGAAACCAAGCTTGCGCTGTCCCCGATTTGGACATATTTTTCAGCTTCTTCTTTTGATTTTGCGCCGATATCGATAAACATTTTGGATAAGTTTAGTTCCCCCATTTTAGTGTCGGCGTCAAAACTTACAACCCCAACTGTTCCGTTTTTGAATCGGACTTTACGGTGTACCATATTGTAGGGGTTTATGCCGCCAATGTTTGAAAACCTCAAAAACCCCTTATCGTCAATTACGGTAACAATTACGCCGATTTCGTCCATATGCGCGGCATACATTATTTTTTTGCCGCCCCCCGTGCCTTTTTTAACGCAGATTAAATTGCCTAAGGGGTCGGTTTTATATTCATCTACATAGTCTTTTACTTCTTCTATTATAATATCCCTGATATTTTCTTCTTCACCGCTTGTGCCGTTGGCAAGGCATAGCTTTTTTAGAAGTTCCATGAAATCATCCCTTTCAATTAAAACTTTTTAAAAAGGCGCGGGCTAAACGCAAGCACTCTGATATATCAAATTTGCTTGCCACGCTGCTTGGGGAGTGGATGTACCTGCAGGGGACCGCAATTACCCCCACTTTTACGCCGCCGTTTGACCTTTGAATGCTTCCAGCGTCAGTTCCCCCCGCTGTGGTTCTTTTAAGCTGGTATTTTATATCTTGCCTTTTGGCAACATCCATAAGCCTCCCTACCACTTCCTTATCCATTATGGCCGACCCGTCCATTATGGTAATAACCGGCCCCCTGTCGTGGAAGGAAACCTTTTGGTGTTCCTTTGCGGGGTGGATGTCGGAACAGGTTGTGCCTTCAATGACCAGCGCGAAATCTGCGTTTACCCTGTTTGCGGCGATTATCGCGCCCCTTGTCCCCACTTCCTCCTGGGTGGTAAAGGCAACATATAAGTCGCAGTCATAGTCCTCTTTTAGGATTTCTAAAAGTATCGCGCAGCCCACCCTGTCGTCCAAGGCTTTTGCCTTGATTTTGCCATGCCCGAATTCCACATAATCGCTGTCAAAGACCGCAAAATCACCGAGTTTAACTTTGCCTTCCGCCTCTTCCTTGCTCTTTGCGCCGATATCTATATATAAATCCTTAATATTTGCCTTGTTATTTCTTGCCTGCCCCTGTTGAAGGTGTACCGCTTTCATTCCTAAAACCCCGGGGATTTTATCTTTTCCGATTAACACCCGTTTTGAAACCAAAACCGCGCTGTCAATTCCCCCTACGGTTTTAAATTTTAAATATCCCTCATTTGTGATTTGGGAAATTAAAAACCCCACCTCATCCATGTGGGCGGCAACCATGACTTTCGGGCCCTTCCCTTTTTTGTGAACGATAATGTTTCCCATGGAGTCGCAAATTACCTCGTCCGTTTTTAAATCCTTGATTTTTTCCAAAATAAAGTCCCGAACCTCATCCTCGCAGCCTGAAACCCCTGCAAGGGCTGTTAACTCTTTTAAAAGCATATGTCTTCACCTTCAATTTTATTTAAAAATAGGGAAATAAGCTTTCCTGTCTTTTCCACGTCCTGTGTGTTTAGTGTTTCTACCGTTGTGTGCATGTAGCGGAGGGGTATGGAAATCAATATGCAGGGTATGCCCTCGCGGGCTACCTGTATTGCCCAAGCGTTTGTCCCCGTGTTTCCCCCGTCTACATCAATTTGGAAGTCGATTTTTTCAGCCTTTGCAATATCGATTAATTTATTGGTAAGTTTTCTGTGGGTATTGGGCCCGATTGTAATAACGGGGCCTTTACCCAAAGGAAATGTCCCGTCCGACGCGTCGGGGGTTGTGCCGTGGCACACGTCAACGCTAATCGCAAGATCCGGGTTTAGTTTATATGCAAGGGTTTTTGCCCCCCTCAACCCCACTTCTTCCTGAACCGTCGCGCAAAGGTAAATGTCAAAATCGCATTTTAGCCGCTTTAGGTATTCTGCCGCCAAAATTAAGCTGGCAATCCCCGCCCTGTCGTCGTGGCAGCGGGATGCGGCGTTATTTGACAATAGTTTGGTATAGCCGCTTTTGAAGGTAATCCTGTCCCCAACATTTACCAGTTTTTCCGCCTCTTGTTTGGAAAACCCTATATCTATGGCTAAATCGTCCATGCTTCGGGCCTCGCTTTTGTTTTTGTCAATTAAATGAGGGGGTTTTGCGCCGACTACCCCGTAGAGTTTTTCTTTCCCATGCACAATGACTTCCGCCGCGGGCAAAATCTTTAAATCAATCCCCCCGATGGGGCTTGCAAGCAGTGTCCCGTCGTCATTGATTTTTGCGACAACCATTCCGATTTCATCCATGTGGGCCTCAATCATTACCTTTTTGGCCCCTTCCTTCCCGCAGGGGATAAAGCCAATTACATTTCCTAATTTGTCCGTTGAAACCCCTGCGCAATATTCGGAAAACAGGCTTTCCACCACTTTTTGAATTTCCTCTTCATACCCCGATAGCCCATAGGGCTCATTTAATTTTTCAAGCAGCGCGTTTGTATCCATAACAACCTCCAAAATTAAACAATCTTGGTTTTTTTGTTTTGGGCATATTCTGTTACCAAGGCCTTAAGGATTGCCATAACGGGAACGGACAAAAACATTCCCAAAAGCCCGAAAAGGCCGCCGCCCAAAGTAATTGCCAAAATTACCAAAATGGGCTTTATGTCTAAAGTATCCCCGATTAACTTGGGGCCTATGATATTCGCATCTATTTGCTGCAAAACTATTAATGTGACAAGCACATAAATTGCCTGATAAACCCCGCCTGTCAGGAATGAAACCAAAACCGCGATGGCGCAGGCGATAATCGCGCCAAAATAGGGGATTAAATTCATAAGCCCGATTAAAAAGCCCAAAAGCACCGCGTATTTTACCCTGCATATTGCCAGCGCAATTGTGCTTAAGACCCCGATAATCAAAGCGTCAGTAAGCTGGGCGTAGATGAATTTGGTAAAAATTACATCAATCCTTGATAAATAACTTGTCGTCTTTAGCATTTTACCTTCTGAAAGAAAAATTCCAAGCAGTTTTTTCAAAATTTCAATCAAATATTCCTTATCCAGTAACATATAAATTGATATTATTATTGCCAAAAACAGGCTGAAAACCCCGCTGGTAAACACAAAAACCCCTTGAGCGTATCTGTTTAAATCATTTAAATTTATATAATTTATTATTGATTTGGGTGAAACTGAATTAAACACTTTTTCATAATCAAAATCCCCCAAAAAGTCAAACCTTTCCTTTAAATTGTCCAAATATCCTTTTGCTGCGTTAATATAGGCGTTCAAATTGTTGATAAAGTCAGAAAAGCTTTTGGAAATGGCAGGCACAAAAAACCTCAAAACAGTGGACACAATAATAAAAAGTGCCAAATAAATCACAAAAACGCTGATTCCCCTGGATTTATTCCTTATAAATTTTACCCTGCTTTTTTTTAATAAACCCTCCAGCTTTTTTGCGGGCCCGTTTAAAATATAGGCCAAAGCAAAGCCGATGAAAAAGGGTTTTAAAAGCCCTAAAACCTTATAAATTCCTGCTATAACATAGTCTATTTTATCCACCATTTTATATACGATAATCAAAGCTGTGCCAAGCAAAAAATATAAAACCCATCTTTGCCACTTTATCTTTGCCATTTCTTCACCCACTTTTGTTTTTATAAGCGTATTATAGCAAATAAGTCTAAAACCTTCAAGAATAATATGGAAAATCAGCCCTATAAAAACAAAAAATCCGCAAGCATAACTTACGGATGAATAAGCAAATTATAAACATATTCAGTAGTATGTATAAATTCAAAAATTAAAGTTTTTTAAGTTCTTCAATGCAATCGGGGCAAATATTTTTTCCTTTATACATATGAATGTCTTTTGCGTTGCCGCAAAAAGCGCAGGCAGGCTCATATTTCTTTAATATGATTGTGCTACCGTCAACATATATTTCAAGCGCGTCGCGCTCGGAAATATCAAGAGTTCTCCTTAGTTCAATAGGAAGCACTATTCTGCCTAATTCGTCAACTCTTCTAACAATTCCTGTTGATTTCATCTTTTTCTCACCTCGCTCTGTTTTTTTTCGGAATTTACAGTAATATAATAACATATTTATAAATTTTAGTCAATAGATTGTCG
>JAAYMJ010000021.1 GCA_012521455.1 Clostridiaceae bacterium | reverse complement strand
ATCGCGTGCCTTGCCCAGCTTGTAAACGTTATCGCGCCAATCATGACTGAAAACGGCGGCGACGCATGGAGGCAAACCATCTATTATCCCTTCATGCACGCGTCAAATTACGGGCGCGGCGTCGCGCTAATACCCAACATTGAATCCGACAAATACGACGGTAGAAAATATAAGGATGTGCCCTATTTAGAAGCAATCGCAACAGTGAATGAAGAAAATGACGAACTCACCATTTTTGCGGTAAACCGCTGCCCCGGCGAAGAACTATTATTAGAAGCAACACTTGGCGGCTTTAGCGGCTATAAAGTTACAGAACATATTAGCCTTTATGGCTTTGACCCAAAAGAAAGGAACACTAAAGACTTAAGAAAAGTTAAACCATCCACACTTTCAGGCTCAACGGAAGTTGACAAAGAATTATTGAAATCAAAACTCCCTCCCCTTTCATGGAACGTAATCAGAATGAAAAAATAAGGTGATTTCAAATGAGAATTTTAAAAAGAATACTGCTTGGTCTACTTATATTCGTTGTTTTATTTACAGCCTCACTTTTTGGCTCATGGCAGTTTTACTTTAAGCCAAAATACGCCAAAACCATATTGGAATTTGTAAATTCCATTGAAATTGACGAAATTATAGACAGCGGAATTGTCGCCCAATCACAAGGCATAACAACACCCGCTGAAAATCCGCCAAACAGCATAAGCCAAAACGCAGGCGCTAGCACAAATAACAAAAACACAAATAACAAAAACACAAATGACAAAAACACAAATGACAAAAACGCAAACAATAAAAACACAAACAGCCAATCAACAAACCAAACCCAAAAACCAAAATCCAAGCAGGAAGAAATTTTAGCCCAAGTGGAAAGCCAGGACAGGATAACGGGGCTTTCTATTGCCAAAAAACTTGATATGGGCTATCTTTCAGAATTAGCCAAAGGCGGGATTACGCCTGAAGAAAGGAAGGAAATCTCAAAATATTTAAGAAGCAAGTTAACAAGCGCGGAAATTAATGAACTTAAAAGGCTTATAAATAAGTACAGCTACCTGTTAGAATAAATCCGCCTTGCTAAAAAATAATTTCTACATTAACAATTCACTGCCGTTTGGGAAAAATCCCAAACGGCAATTTTTATTTTACCCTTACCTATGCAAGAAAAACTAAACCACTTAAATTGTGTTTCCGCGTTTTCCCGCCATCATCATATACTCATTTTACGCTAAAACAAAACCAAGCCCATTTTCATATTATGTCAACGTAAATCTTTGCAAAAAAGGGCTGAAGCATATGTATCAAAAAAGATTATTCTATCCCGTTTTTAAACTTCACGACGACATCAGGCTTTTATGGCTTGAGAATGTTTTATGGACCCGTTTTTTTATCATAAGCGCAATTTTCAGCCTTCCTGATATACAATCCGTCATCCAGAGGCTTTTGCGAAATCCTGAGGATTTTGCGAAAATCTTTAGGTGTTTTTATAACGACAAAATTGCCAAAAGGTTTGAAGAACTGTTTTCAAACTTTCTCTTTAACGTACAAACATGGCAAACGTGGTAAAAGAAGAAAACCAGCAAAATTTTGAAAATCTGCGCGGAAATTGCCAAGACAGCGCAAGGGAACTTGCAAGGTTTTTAGCCCATATAAACCCCTACTGGAATGAGCGCCAATTGTTTAATTTATTCAACGAATACCTCGGATTAAGGGCGGATGAAGTTTTATTAATCTTTAACGGAAGATACAGGGAAAGCATTAGGCTGTTTGAAAAAATTCAGGACCAGGCTTTAAAAACCGCCCAAATTATGATTTCGGGCCTTATCTGGCAGTTTAGGCTAATATAAATATTCCCCCGTAAAACAGGGGTTTTTCATTTTCAGGCATAGCCCTGCACGCTACTGGCAACGCGCAAGTGCGTATTTTGTTGACCTGCTAGCCATGCATTTATTACTTACTACCCGTAAACGGGTCCCGTGGGTCGGATATACTTAATTGATCAGCTTCCCTATCTCTTTTTAATTGTTCTGCTATACGCTCTTTACTCGCTTTCGTATTCTTACCCACGGTATCTACGTAAATGCAATTCAATTTTGTATTTGCTAAGCTATTTATGTTGTTATTTTTATTTTCATATATAAATCCTCAGTATGTGTTTTTCCGACTGGCAGGTAGGTTTAAGTATATCACATATGGAGGATTTGTGTTCATAGGTTAACCTCTTTTGAACCACGCGGCCATCGCGTGATTTTCACTATACAATAAAAAGGCTGCAAAACGCAGCCTATTAATCTTATTACCTTCTAACAATACTGTCGTGCATATAGTCAAAGTGTTCCAACGCTTTTCCTGTCCCGATTGCCACGCAGGAAATGGGGTCATCAGCAATCCTTACGTTTATTCCCAACTCTTTTGACAAAAGCTGGTCAAGGCCGTAAATCAAGCTGCCGCCTCCGGTAAGGATAATCCCCCTGTCGGAAATATCCCCCACAAGTTCAGGGGGTGTCCTTTCCAAAACATTATGGGTTGCTTCCACAATGTATCTAACCGTTTCAGCCAAAGCTTCCATAAGCTCAGTGGAAGTAATAACAACAGTTTCAGGAAGCCCTGAAAGCAAACTCCTTCCCCTGATTTCCATGCTTAAAACCTCGGGCCGCGGGTAAACGCACCCGATTTGGGTTTTTAGGATTTCTGCCGTCCTTTCCCCTATCATTATGTTGTGCTTTTTTCTCACATACCTTACAATAGCCTCGTCAAACTTGTCCCCCGCAACCTTAATGGAATTGCTTACCACAATCCCCCCGAGGCTGATTACAGCAACATCGGTGGTACCTCCCCCGATGTCCACAATCATGGTGCCGTAGGGTTTTGAAATGTCAACCCCCGCCCCGATTGCGGCAGCAATTGGCTCTTCAATGAGTTTTGCCTTTGACGCACCGGCCTGTTCTGCCGCGTCAATTACCGCGCGTTCCTCAACTTCAGTAACCCCGCTGGGCACGCAAACAACCACCCGGGGTTTAAAAATGCGCTTACCGCATACTTTTTTTAAGAAGTGCTTTAGCATTTTTTCAGTTATTTCATAATCGGAAATAACGCCATCCCTAAGGGGCCTGATTGCCACAATGTTGCCGGGGGTCCTCCCAAGCATTCTCTGCGCTTCTTCCCCAACTTTTGTAACCTTATTGGTAGTACGGTCAAGGGCAACAACAGAGGGCTCGTTTAAAACTATTCCTTTTCCTTTAACATATACTAAAACTGAGGCGGTGCCTAGGTCTATTCCAATATCCTGACCATATCCAAACATTATTTATCCTCCGTTCGAACCTATATTTAATTGACTAAATCTAACCAAATAAAAATCATATTATTAACTATTTTGTCCAATTATATTCTATTATATCAAATATATAGAATAAATCAACATTTTTACAACCGTAATTTACAATTTTTAGAAAATCCGCGGCAAAAACCGCGGACTTTCATTATTTAATAATAACCAAAAATCAAAGTAAATAATCACCTTATAATATTTTGTTCCCTGTTAGGGCCAACGCCCACCATGCTGACTTTGACGCCGCAAAGCTCTTCAATTTTATAAATGTACTTTTTCGCGTTTTCGGGCAAATCCTCAAAATTCCTAACCCCTGTAATGTCCTCATCCCAGCCGTCAAGCTCTTCATACACGGGTTTGCACCTTGAAAGGTCCGAAAGCTTAACAGGAAATTCCGTAATAATTTTCCCGTCCAATTCATAACCTTTGCAGATTTTTAGCTTTTTAATCCCCGTTAACGTGTCTATCTTATTTACTACAAGGGAAGTTAAGGAACTAGTTCTCACCGCGAACCTGACAATCACCGCATCAAACCAGCCGCACCTTCTGGGCCTTCCTGTCGTGGTGCCGTATTCAAAACCTTTTTCCCTAATCTGGTCGCCGGTTTCGTCAAACAATTCCGTGGGGAAAGGCCCTTTCCCAACCCTTGTGGTATAAGCCTTGACCACCCCGATGCACTCGTCAATTAAAGTGGGGCCTATTCCGCTTCCTATGCAAGCCCCGCCTGAAATGGGGTGGGAACTGGTAACATAGGGGTATGTTCCCAAATCAAGGTCGAGGAGTGTCCCCTGCGCCCCCTCAAATAAAACTTCCTTATTATTCTTTATCGCCTCATAAACTATAATCGTGCAGTCATCAACATATTTTTTAAGCCGCCTTGCGTAGCCCTTGTATTCTTCCAAATAATCATCAGCGGATATCGGCTCTTTCCCATACACATTTTTTATAATCTTATTTTTTATCTCTACATTTCTTCTAAAGAGTTCTTCAAAAACTTCCTCGTCAACAAAATCGCACATTCTTATCCCAATGCGCTCAGCCTTGTCCATATAGCACGGGCCAATACCCCTTTTTGTCGTGCCGATATCGTCTTTTCCCCTTGCCTCTTCGCTTAAAGCGTCCAAAATAATATGGTATGGCAAAATCACATGGGCGCGGGCGTCTATTTTCAGGTTATCGGTTGAAATCCCCTTTTCCTGTAACATATCAATTTCACTAAGTAAAACTTTCGGGTCAACCACAACCCCGTTTCCAATCACGCAAATTGTGTTTTTATTTAAAATCCCTGAAGGGGTGAGATGCAATTTGTACTGCACACCATTTGCTTCCACTGTGTGCCCCGCGTTATTCCCGCCTTGCGAGCGCACAACCACATCGCTTTTTGAGGCAAATATATCGGTAATTTTCCCTTTCCCTTCGTCGCCCCACTGAGCTCCGATTATAACTTTTGCGGGCATATTCAATCCTCCCTTTCGCCGCAAAAATATGCGGCCTGCAAAATTATTAATCAACCTTGTTAATTATAGCAGATACATTTTTTAAAATCAACGATTAATATTACAAATATTTTTTAAAAACACTTGCATTTTTATTCATGTTTGTGTATAATTATAACTATCTTATTACTGGAGGTATTTGCCATGGTAAATGTTTCGGTTCTCGGCGCCACAGGGTACGCGGGATACGAACTTGTTCGGCTTTTGGCGCAGCACCCCCGTGTGGAGATAAAAAATCTGGTATCCAAAAATTTCGCGGGCAAAAAAATCTCCGATATATATCCGTCACTTGCGGGTGTATGTGATATTTTATGCACAGAACTTGATATTGACACAATAAAAGAAACATCGGACATTGTTTTTTGTGCCCTTCCCCATGGCGCGTCAAAGGAAGTAATTCCAAAACTTTAT
>JAAYMJ010000195.1 GCA_012521455.1 Clostridiaceae bacterium | reverse complement strand
CGGAATGAGCACGGTGCCTGTGCCAAAGATTGGAAGGGCGTCTAAAAAGGCGATGAGCAACGCCAAAATTATGGCGTATTCGTTTTTGATAATTGTAAAGCCCACCAAAAGCTCGCAAAATGTAATGCTCATTAAGATAAGCTGCGCCTTAATATAGCCCCCCAATGCCCCAAAGAGGTCGTTTTTTAAGGATATAAGCCTTTCAACGCTTCCTTTTGAAAAAATATCCGCAAGGGTTTTTTGAATGAGGTGTTTATCCGCAAGCAAAAAGTATGAGCTCATTAAAAGCACAATCACAAAGATAATCAAAGCAGGCACGTTTTTTGCCGCGCCGATTGTGAAATTGGTGATGGGCTTTGCCAAATTTGTGATAATGCTTGTCATATTATCCCCAAGCTGGCTGATTAATTCGTCAAGCCTTTCAATCACCTGGTCGGGCAGCCTGTTATACATATCGGATAAGCCCTGTAGCGCGTTTTTTATGTATCTTTCGGCAGAATCGTATATGCTTGGGAAGGATTTTGAAAATTCCTCAACTTCCTTTGCGATTTTGCCGATTATTAATCCCAAAATTGAGCCGAAAATCCCAAAAGCGATAACGATTGAAATGAAGGCAGAAATCTTTCGTGGAATTTTAGCCTTTTTTTCCAAAAAGCTCACCAAAGGCTCCGCCGCATAAGCCAGCAACAGCGCCAATAAAAACGGGAGCAGGGTGAATATGATTTTGGGCAAATATATAAAAAGCAAAAGTATTAGCGCCAAATACACCAATATAATTACCCGTTTTCTTTTCTTTTCCCTTTCCGAATACTTCATCTTTACCTCCGCAAAATGGGGATTAAAACTTCCTTTCAGCCCAAAAACTTATCCATTAACAAATGGCCCTGATTTAAAATTGCGTTTGCCTTTTTTGCGTCTTCTTCGGAAAATTTATACCCAAAATTGCCGTAATCCCATTTTTTATAAATCACGCAGGGGACAGGGTCGCCTGTGTGGGTTTTAAGATTAAGCGGCGTCGGGTGGTCGGGCAGTACCATTATTTTATAATCCTCATTTGATTTATCCAGTTTTTCCTTAATATATTTTATTACCAGTAAATCAATTAATTGTATGGATTTTATTTTATTCTCAACCTCGCCCCTGTGCCCGCATTCATCGGGGGCTTCAATGTGAAGGTATACTAAATCAAACCCACTATCCAGCGCGTCAATCGCCGCCTTTGCCTTGCCCTCAAAATTAGTGTTAATATTGCCTGTCGCGCCTTCTACTTCAATTACTTCCATCCCTGAAAGCTTGCCAATCCCTTTTATCAGGTCAACGGCGGAAATCACCGCGCCTTTTATGCGATATTTGTCAAAAAATTTAGGAATCCCAGGCTTTTTCCCGTCCCCCCATACCCACAGGGAGTTTGCCTCATGAAGGCCAGCTTTCCTTCTTTTTATATTTACGGGGTGGTTTTTTAAAAACTCATGGCTTCTTTTCATTATGTCCAAAATTTCCACGTCATTAGGCAGGTATTCCTTTATTTTTTTATCGGATATATCATGGGGCGGGATTAACTCGTATGTAAATTCCGCCGCGTTTTCTTTCACTAAAAGGTGGCGGTAGCTTACGCCTGTGTAGAGGGAGTAATTTTTTAAATTTAAAAATTTGCTTAAATCTTTAATTAAAATGTCCGCTTCCCCCGTTGAAATTTCATCGGAGGAATAGTCCACCATGGTTTTGTCCTCATAATTTTCTTCATCCGATAGTGTCACCAGGTTTGCCCTGAAAGACACGTCGTTATCACCTAAATTTACCCCTATGCTTGCCGCCTCTAAAGGTGAGCGGCCCGTGTAGTAAATTTTTGGGTCATAGCCAAACACCGACAAATTCGCCACGTCGCTTCCGGGTTTTAACCCGTCGGGTACCGTTTTTACCAAAAAGAGCTCGCCATGGTTTGCAAAATAGTCCATATATGGCTTTTCTGCCACATCCAGCGGGGTTTTTCCTCCTAATTTTTCACATGGATAATCCGCCGCGCCATCTGTCAAAATAATAATGTATTTCATGTTACCTCCAAATTTTTGTTTAAAAATAGCTATATATTATTATATCCTTAAAAAAATAAATTGTAAATAAAGAGTCTTTTAAAGTTTAGATACAGGGGTATATTTTGCATTATTTAATAAAAACTAATTACTAAAGGGGTGAAGAGAATGACAAAAAGGACATATTTATTTTGCCTATACGCCATTTTAATTGGTTTTGTTTTAACGGTTGCCACAATGAATTTAACATATGCAAAGCCCAGCGCAAATAATAACAACGACGTGCAGCTCTTGGCCCGCTGCGTAAACGGTGAGGCAAGGGGCGAACCTTACATCGGGCAAGTGGCGGTGGCCGCGGTAATTTTAAACCGCACAAAACACCCATCCTTCCCAAACACCATCGCGGGGGTAATTTACCAGCCCGGCGCTTTTACGGCGGTGTCCGACGGCCAGATAAACGTGCCCATTGACCCCAATTCCCAGGTGTTTAAAGCGTGCCAGGACGCTATGAACGGATATGACCCGACGGACGGGTGCATTTATTACTACAACCCTGAAAAAACCACTAACAAGTGGATTTACTCAAGGCAAGTGGTTAAAACCATAGGCAAGCACAAATTCGCGAAATAGGAGTGAAATTTATGTCAATTAGGGGAAAACTTTTGGATTTTAAGCAAAGATTAAGCGACAGGCACATGTATTCCGTGACCTTGGTTGTTATTGCTCTTATAGCTTCGTTCGGGATATACCAGTACAAAAAGGGACTGGATTACAGAAACGCGGTTGAAAACACGTACAGGCGCTCATTTACCGAGCTTGTAAACTATGTGGAAGAGCTGGAAGTGACTTTGGCAAAGGGAATACTTGTCCGCGACCCAAAACAGCTGGTGCACTTATCCAGCGAAATTTTCAGGCAAGCCGAAGGGGCAAAGACAAACCTTGCCCAGCTTCCGATTTCCACGGTGGAGCTAGACAACACCTCAAAATTTTTGTCCCAGGTCGGGGATTATTCATATAATTTGAGTTTAAAATACCTTCAGGATAAATCCATTTCCGATGAGGAAATAAAACAGCTAAGGGAGCTTACCAACTACGCCGCGACTTTAAGCGACTCACTTGTTAAAATGCAGGACCAGCTTTATCAGGGTACCATGCGGTTTGGTGAAATCAAGGGGCTAGGAAAGGTGTTTGCCAAAAATGAGGTATCTTTTGCCCAAAACATCAGCGAAGTTGAAAAACAATTCCAAAATTACCCGTCACTAATCTATGACGGCCCGTTTTCAGAACATATTAACCAAATGCAGCCAAAATTCCTGGAAGGGAAAAATGAAATCTCCCAGGAAGAGGCGCTAAACAAGGCAAAGGAATTTTTGGGCGACGCTGGCGCAAACTTGCAATTCCAAGGCGAAGGCAACGGCACAATCCAGACCTATCACTTTGCCTCAAGCTCGGACAATGGCGATATAAACATTGACATTACCAAAAAAGGCGGCTATGTGTTGTGGATGTTAAACTCAAGAAGCGTTGCGGAGTCAAAGTTAAGCATTGAAGACGCAAAGGCAAAAGCTGTGGAATTCTTAAACAACCAAGGCTTCCCAAACATGAAGGAAAGCTATTATGAAATAAAGAGCAATACCGCCTTAATTAACTTTGCCTATGTGCAAGACGGCGTTGTAATGTATCCTGACTTAATTAAAGTAAAAATCGCGCTGGATAACGGCGATGTTATAGGCTTTGAGTCAAAAGGGTATCTCATGAGCCACCACGAGCGCAAACTTCAGGAAATCAAAATCTCAAAAGAGCAGGCGCTAAAGAGCATTAACAATATCCTGACCGTTGAAAATATATCCCTAGCGTATATCCCACTTGAAAGCAAGCGGGAAGTTATGTGCTATGAAATAAAGGCAAAAATGGATGACAAAACCTATCTTGTTTATGTAAATGTTACCACGGGAAATGAGGAAGACATTTTGCTATTGCTTGAAAGCCCCGACGGCGTGCTCACTATTTAAAAACCCAAATGAAAATTTTGAGTACCGTGGCATTTTGGCTTTTGCCTAACATCAATTTCCGACATATTCTCCGGATTTAAAGACATAATAAAAGTGTACACTGAATTAAAGGAGAATTGATAAAGGAGGATTAAAATGGGCAGAAGCAGAAAAATGTCCGATACTTTAAAATATGAAATTGCCAAAGAGCTTGGTGTTTATGACAAAGTCAGAGCCGAAGGCGGTTGGGGTAGTGTAAGTTCCAGAGATTGTGGTAATATAGTAACTAAGGCCATAGAAATAGCAGAAAGGTCAATTCAAAACTCCAATTCTCCGACATTTTAAATTCAGTGTTTAGATAGATTTTAAACTTTTAAAATAAAAAAATTAAATAACAGGCCTAGGGTGTAAAAACCCTAGGCTATGCGTGCCTCTTGGCACGCTGGGAATTAATTTTTAAAAATAAAAAACATCCGCTTGCGCGGACAGCGGGGCTCATTGGAGCCCCGCTTCTTCATGCCGTAATTAGTCTTTTGCGGCGCGGGCGTAAACCCTTACAAGGTGTTTTCCGAAGCAAATAACCCCTAAAACTGCTACCCCGAAAACCGCGGGGGCGGGTTTTTGCGGGTAAATGATTTTATGTTGTGTAAAATTGTAATGTCCGGCTTTCGGAATGCCAAACTATTGTATTCTTTTCCCCGTTAAAACTTAAACTTTTGGTTTAGAAAATTTAATTGCCCTTGCATTTTACAGCAAAACAAAAAATTTATGAAAAATCCAAAAAAGAAAACCCCCCGTTTTTGGGGGGATTTCATTATTTACTTACAATTAAGCTTTCTCCTGTCATTTCAGCAGGTTGTTCAAAACCTAAAATTTCAAGCATGGTGGGCGCGATATCCGCAAGTTTTCCTTCTTTTTCCCGAAGCTTGATATTTTGAACATTATTCCCAACCACAACAAATGGCACGGGGTTTGTGGTATGCGCTGTGAATATTTCGCCGGTTTCATAGTCAATCATCTGGTCGGCGTTTCCGTGGTCAGCGGTAATTAGGGCAATGCCGTCTTTCGCCAAAATCGCGTCAACAAGTTTACCCAAGCAGATATCCACCGCTTCCACCGCAGCCTTAGCCGCGTCAAAGACGCCTGTGTGCCCTACCATGTCGCAGTTTGCGAAATTTAGGATAATCACGTCATAAATTCCTGAATCTATCCGCCTTAGGGCTTCCTCTGTAACTTCATAAGCGCTCATTTCAGGCTTTAAGTCATAGGTGGCAACCTTTGGGGACGGGATTAGGCACCTGTCTTCGCCCTCATAAACTTCTTCCTTCCCGCCGTTAAAAAAGAAGGTAACATGGGCGTATTTTTCGGTTTCAGCAATCCTTAGCTGTCTTAAGCCAAGGGAGCTTATATATTCACCAAAGGTTTTGGTTAAATTTTCCGTTGTAAAAGCAACGGATACGTTTGGCATTGTCGCGTCATAGACTGTCATGCACACATAATAAAGCGGGAAAAACCCGAATTTTCTTTCAAAACCTTTGAATTCAGGGTCAACCAATGTCCTTGTGATTTCCCTTGCCCTGTCGGGCCTGAAGTTAAAGCAGATAACGCTGTCGTTTTCCCTGATGGGGCGGGTGCCTTTTACAAAAGCAGGGACAATGAATTCGTCGGTTACGTCGTTTTTATAGGAATTATCCATGTAGCTTACCACATCGTCAATCCCTTCGCCTTCCTGGTAAACCATGACGGAGTATGCTTTTTCAACCCTTTCCCAACGGTTGTCCCTGTCCATGGCGTAGTACCTTCCCATAACGGAAGCAATTTTGCCCACGCCGATTTCTTTCATTTTTGCCTGCAAATCCTTTATAAATCCCACACCGCTTGTGGGTGAAACGTCACGCCCGTCCATAAAGCAGTGAACGTAAACTTCGGATAAGCCTTCACGTTTTGCAAGTTCTAAAACGCCGTATAAATGCTCAATGTGGCTGTGAACGCCGCCGTCGGATACTAACCCAAATGTGTGAAGGGCAGAATTGTGTTTTTTGCAGTTTTCAATCGCGCCAAGCAAGGTTTTGTTTTTAAAGAAATCCCCGTCTTTTATGGATTTTGAAATGCGGGTCAATTCCTGATACACAATCCTTCCCGCGCCGATATTGGTATGCCCCACTTCGCTATTTCCCATCTGGCCGTCAGGAAGTCCCACATACATACCGCTTGCATTTATTAATGTATTTGGATACATCTTTAAATACTTATCCATATTAGGGGTGTTTGCTGCGTACACTGCATTGCCTTCCGTCCTTGGGTTATAACCGTAGCCGTCTAGTATTATTAACGCAAGTAATTTTTTGTTCATATCTTTCATCCCTTTCAAAAAAATTTATAACCCAATTTCCCCTATTTATATCAGGCTATAAATAAATTTATATGTCAAAAAACGGAGGGGCAAACCCCTCCGGTTTTATTATGAGTTTGCTATAATCTTGAAATCTTCAACCTTTAGGCTTGCGCCGCCTACAAGACCTCCGTCAATGTCGCTTTGGCTGAACAGGTCTTTCGCGCAGTCCTTGGTCACGCTGCCGCCGTAAAGTATCCTTATTTGGCTTGCGGTAGCTTCATCATAGATTTCCCCAAGGGTTTTCCTAATATCCATGCACACTTCGTTGGCCTGTTCGCTTGTAGCGGTTTTTCCTGTTCCGATTGCCCAAATGGGTTCATAGGCAATAACGGTCTTTTTAGCGTCTTCCTTTGAAATGTTCTTGTACGCCTTTTTAATCTGGGCGCGGATTAAGTCAAAGGTAACATTGTCTTCCCGCTCTTGCAATGACTCGCCAACGCAAAGGATGGGTATCAGGTTATATTTTAACGCCTGAATCATCTTTAGGTTTACCGTTTCATCGGTTTCGTTGAAGTACTGCCTTCTTTCGGAGTGGCCGATGATAACGTATTTAACCCCTAAATCCACAAGCATTTTAGCGGATACTTCCCCGGTGTATGCCCCTTCGTCTTTAAAGTGCATATTCTGTGCCCCAACCGAAATATTGGAGCCTTTAACCGCTTTAATTACTTCAGAAAGGGCTGTGAAGGGTGGGCACAAAACCACTTCATGTTTTGCGTCCGCCAATTCCTCTTTCATCTTTAACGCAAGTTCATAGGCCTCGCTTGGGGTTTTATTCATTTTCCAATTGCCGGCCGCTAATTTTTTTTTTGCATCGCAGTCCTCAAGACATGCGATGCCCGGCAATATTTTACCTTCTAAGAATTCCAAACTTGCCCCGCCGCCTGTTGAAATGTGGGTCATTTTATCGGCAAAGCCTAGCTGCTCAACTGCCGCCGCGCTGTCGCCGCCGCCGATAATTGTTGTACCGTCAACTTCGCTTACAGCCGCTGCAATTGCCTTTGTACCTTCAGCAAAGCGCGGAAACTCGAATACGCCCATGGGGCCGTTCCAGATTACGGTTTTTGCTTTCTTAATTTCATCGGAGAATAGCTTTACGGTTTCAGGCCCGATGTCCACTCCCATCCAGTCGTCAGGGATTTGGTCGCTTGGAACTACCTTGCTTTCAGCGTCAGCGGAAAATTCTTTCGCAACCACGTTTTGAACGGGCAATAGAAGTTTTACTCCCTTTTCTTCCGCTTTAGCCATTAAGCTTTTAGCAAGGTCAAGTTTGTCTTCTTCGCAGATTGATGTGCCTACGCCATAGCCTTTTGCCTTCAAGAATGTGTAAGCCATTCCCCCGCCGATGATTAGGGTATCCACTTTATCAATTAAGTTTTCAATTACGCCGATTTTATCGCTAACTTTCGCGCCGCCTAGTATTGCAACAAACGGTCTTTCAGGATTTTGTAGGGCTTTGCCCATGATTTCAATTTCCTTTTGGATTAAAAAACCCGCAACCGCCGGCAAGTAATCCGCAACGCCCGCGGTGGAAGCATGGGCGCGGTGGGCGGTGCCGAAAGCGTCGTTTACAAATATGTCAGCAAGGCTTGCAAGTTCTTTTGCAAAAGAGGGGTCATTCTTTTCTTCTTCCTTGTGGTACCTTACGTTTTCCAATATGGCAACTTCACCGTCTTTTAAGGACGCGCAGATGGATTTTGCGCTTTCGCCGATTACATCTTCAGCCATTTTAACTTCTTTGTTTAAATACTCCGAAAGCTTTTTAGCAACAACTT
>JAAYMJ010000194.1 GCA_012521455.1 Clostridiaceae bacterium | reverse complement strand
TTTTTCTGCCCTTTTTCAGAATGCTGAAGAAGCAGAAAAACCGCCATTTCATTCTATTCATTTGTTGACAACGCTAACATAACGGCAATATACTATACTTAAACTGTTCACTGAACATTTTAGTTAGGGGGCTTCACATTGGTAACCATTAAAGAAATGGAAAAGATCCTTCAAACCGCACTTTCAACGGGTGGTGACTTTGCCGAATTGTTTTTCGAAGACAAGGATGAGCTTAATATTAAATGCTCGCAGCAGGTGCTAAAGGGAATTACCAGCGTACATATTTTTGGTGCGGGTATATATTTGCTTTCAGGCACGAGAAGTGTGTATGTTTATACAAACAATTTATCTTTTGATGGACTTTTGGATGCTGCAAAAGAAGCAGCAGAATTATTAAATGTCTGTAAAAAAGAGGAAAAACATCGCATTATCTTTTCAAAACAACCTGTGAAAAGCCCAAATTCAGTGATAAAATACCCAAGTACAGTACCCCATTTTGAAAAAATTAAAGTAATTCGTGAAACCGATTTGGCTGCAAGAAGTGCTGGATACACTATTCGGCAATTAAATGTTGATTATTTTGACACCGATCAGAGAATTCTGGTAGTAAACAGTGACGGGTTATATACCGAAGACAGGCGTGTTACAAGCCGTCTTCGTCTACAGGCTACCGTTGAGGACGGATTAAATAGTCACTATGAATGGACTGATTTTCCGCGCCCTTATGGTTTTGAAGCTTTCAAAGAAAAAAACGATTATACCACCTTTGCACAGCAGTTTATCAAAGATATTGCCGACAGCATGAATGCGGTATCGGCACCTTCGTGCACTGTGCCCGTTGTGTTGGAGGCAGGCTCGTGTGGAGTTATCTGGCACGAAGCATGCGGCCACCCCCTTGAAGCAACGGCGGTAGCTGCTAACAACAGTGATTTTGTTGGAAAACTCGGTCAAAAAGTAGCTTCATCTAAAGTAACTGTAATAGATGATGGATCGGTGCCTGGCTTATACGGTTCAGCAGGGATTGATGATGAAGGGCACCCAACACAAAAAAATGTGCTAATAGAAAATGGTGTTTTGAAAGGATACCTTTGTGACAGACTTGGCGGCCGCAAACTAAACATGCCCTCAACAGGAAGCGGAAGACGCCAGGGATACATGTTTCCTCCAGCCGCCCGGATGACCAATACCTATTTGGCTCCTGGTACAGACGACGAGGATGAAATGATTAGTTCAATATATGAAGGTCTTTTTGTTAAACGCCTTGGTGGCGGCAACAGCGGCAGAGAGTTTTCGGTATCGGTAAGCGAAGGATATTGGATAAAAGACGGTAAAATAGATCATCGTGTTAAGGGTCTTATGCTTAATGCCAGAGGTATCGATTTAATAAAACTTGTTGATCGGGTGGGAAGTAAAATTGCAACCGAAGGCGGGGGTTTTTGTGGTTCGGTGTCCGGGCTTGTTACAACAACAAGCTTTCAGCCAAGAATTCGCATATCAGCTATGACGGTAGGCGGGGAGGGCGAAAAATGATTTTTCTTGAGAAATATAAAAACGTAATGAAGAACTTGCCTGAATGTATAACCGAAGCCGAGGTTAATGCAGAGCGAAAGGTAAGCACACTGATTGGTGTAAGCGGTGGACAAATTGTTAAAACCGATGTTTCAGACGTTACTGCTGTTTATGTCCGTGCTTCCGGAACTAAAACAGGCTATGCATATACAGAGGATCTTCAGGAAGATCCGGAAAAGGTAATTTTGCAGGCTTATAATAATGGTCTTGTTTCGGACAGCAATAAAATTGACAGGTTGAATTTGCCCGAAACAGCCTTAAACTCAAATAATGCTTTAACAGGCTTTAGCCAAACCAAGATAGTGTATGACAAAGTGTGTGAATCTACTGTAGCGGCAGGTAAAAAAGCAGCTAATACCTCAGACATAATACAAAAGGCACTAATGCTTGAAAGCTTAGTTCGCAAGGCAGATCCATCCATACGCACTGTTTTTGCAAATATCAGGGTTGATACATTTTCATCCCGCGTTATAAATTCAAAAGGCGTTGATGTTTATTTTTCAAGAAATGTTTTTTATGCTCAGGCAAGGGTAACAGCGGAAGTTATGGGTGACAATGTTGACGTTGTTTGCTCGGCGTCTGCATCGTCATTTGAAAAGCTAGATCTTGCTTCCTTGGTAAATGAAGTCAGAAACCTTATGAAAAATAAAATAAAACCAGGAAGTTTTCAGTCGGGTGAATACCCCGTTATTCTCAGCCGTAATGTTGGGGTTAATATCATGATGACAGCGTGGCAGTTGTTCAGCGGTTTAAAATATTGTGAAGGCTCCACCGCATTAAAGGGCAAACTTGGTGAGCATATCGGTTCACCGGCATTTAACGTTGTTGATATTCCTTTCCATAATGATACCGGCTATTGTTTCC
>JAAYMJ010000193.1 GCA_012521455.1 Clostridiaceae bacterium | reverse complement strand
AGATTCAGCAACATCCCTTGCCCCGTCATCCATGTTAGGCAGAATGTGAGTGTGCAAATCAACCATAATAATCATCTCTTTATTATAAATCTGTCGCGCAGATTTTTAATTATTTAATCCTTTGTGAAAAAACTTACCCAATGTATTATTGATAATATTTTGAAGAATAGCCGTAACCCTGCTTATATTTGTACTTGTATTTATATTTATACTTATACTTGTAGTTTAAGGATTCATGGGTTATATCATTTAAGATAAATCCAAAAACTTTTGTATTTGTAAATTCAAAGCTCTTTAGTGCCATGTCAATGTCGTCATAGGTTGCGTAATTAGACCTTACAACCAGTATTACGCCGTGTACTAGTTTTGAAATCGCAACAGAGTCGGTCACGACATTTGACGGCGGTGTGTCAAGGAAAATATAGTCATATCTTTTGGACAACTCATCAAAAACCTTTTCCATCTGCGCACTTGACAAAAGCTCTGCCGGATTGGGGGGGATAACCCCTGCCGCGATAATGTCAAATCCCAAATCGGATGTTTGTATTACTTCATTTAATGTGGCAAAACCGCCCAAAAGGTTTGCAAGGCCCTTTGTTTTGTCAAGTCCGAGGGAGCCTGCAACTTTTGGCTTTCTCAAATCCGCGTCAATTAATAAAATTTTTGCACCGGTTTGTGAAAAGGAAACAGCAAGGTTAATGCTTGTTGTGGTTTTTCCTTCCCCGGGAGACGCGCTTGTAACAAGTATCCTCTTACATCCTTCAATAGTGCTTGTAGCATACATTATGCTTGTTCTTGCAGACTTAAAAGCTTCTTTTATTGCAAAGCTTGACTCATCGCTTAAAATATAGTGCCTTTTTGCCTCGGGCACTTTAATTGCCCCGAAATTCAAAATGTTAAACATGAAGCATGCCTCCTTACAGCTTATCGGAATACTCAATATTTGGAATTAAACCTAAAACAGGAATGTTGTACCGCTCTGTTAAATCCTGTTCAGATTTCACGCGGTTGTCAAGCATGTCCAACAAAAGAATGAGGGCTATGCTTAACGCAAAACCAATCAATCCCCCGATAAGCGTTGAGGAAGGAACATCAGGATAACTGGGCGAAACAGGTGTTGACGCGTTGTCAATTATTGAAACCGAACCTGCCTTTATAACCCTTTTCACTTCATCGTTGGCATTATCTAAAATTGCCTGGCAAATACGCTTTGACAAAAGCGGGTCATTGGTAGTCACTTTTATGCTCATAACTTCGGTGTTGTTTACCGACTGGAATACAATTTTTTCGCTAAGCTGCCCGCTTGTCATATCAAGATCAAGCTTACTTATAATATAATTTAAAAAGGTATCGCCTTTAAATACCGCCGCATAGGTATTTACAAGGTTTCTTGATGTATTTAAGTCATTTATGTTAATGTTTTGCGTTGTCCTTTCTGTATTGGACGCGACATACATTTTACCATATGATGAATACAGCTTTTCAACAAAAAAGTTGTAGTATGTGAAAGAAGCTGCTGCAAATAATATGGTGAAGATTAAAACCAGCCACCATTTTCTCAAAATGGTGGTAATAATCTCATAAATCGAAATTTCCTTATTCAAGACTTCTCCCCCTTAAAGATGGCAAAAACCATTGTATATAGTTTATCACATATTTTGTAAAAAGTAAAGAACATGAGACATTTTACGGGCAAGGAAATTTATCGGACAAAAAACCAGATACCATCCCCCTTTTTCCAAATAATAAAAATAAACGCGGGTGAAATTCGGGAAAGAAAAAAATCCGGAATCACCAAAGAATTGGGAAAAAATGATATTGAAAACAACCGTTAGATCAAAAACACATACATTATAGTAAATTAAACGGTTTCATTCAACCCTTGAAAACCAAAAAGTAAATTAATTTTAGCCAAATAAAAAAAGTGCCGTCCAATTTTAAAACGGCACTTTTAAAATGGCTTTTTTATTTAAAGTCAATTTGAAATTAGTAAACAATTTGCCTTTTAATTTTTATATCCCGTAAAACCGGGGAATTTAAGTTAAAAATATTTTTTGTAAATGGTTTAACCTGTTTTTTGACGCGGAAGCGCCGGATTTTTTATTTTTTCCACCAGTTCTTCTTTTGTGAAGGGTTTTTTAATAAAGCCGTCAAAGGGGATTGGATTTTCAAAACCCAAATCCCAGCCCATCGCAATTATTGGGATACTAAACCCCGCTTCCCTTATTTTTTTAGCAAAACTTTCCTCGTCATTTTTCATGTAATAGCCCATTAAAATCAGGCTAAATTCTTGCGGGTTTCTCACCAAAGTGTCATAAGCCTCATTGATGTTTTCAAAGCAAATATATTTAATTTTTTCCTGGGATAAATACCCGCAAATGGTTTCCCTGTCAATGATGGAGTCTTCCACCACCATTATGTAGCCAAACGTATCAGGGCTACTTTTCGTTTCGCAATTCCCGAGGCCTTTTAATAAAACATTAAAGGTAACGGCAATCCCGCCGTTTTGCGCGCATTTAGCGGTAACCTTCCCGCCCATTGCCTCAATAATGTGTTTTGAAATAAAAAGCCCTAAATCATCTATGCAGTATTTATTAAAAAGCCCTTGCCCAAAGGGAAAAACCGCACTGCTTCCGCCTGCAGCGCCCCCCGCGGCAGAAATTTCAAAGTTTATGTCAAAATAATACTCACGGCGGCCTTCCGCCCAAATTTTTAAATTAATTTCCCCGCTTTCCCCCAAAATATTTTTCGCGTAATTTAAAATATTCAATAAAACCTGGTTTATCCTGAAGCCGTCACCGTAAAAATACCTTGGAATGTCTTTTTCCATTTCACATGAAAAGGATAAGTTTTTCCCAAGGGCGCAGGATTTTGTAATTTCTACAGCTTCAAAAACCAGCTTGGATAAGTCAAACTCATGATTTATTAAACTCAGCTTTCCCGTCTCTATTTTTGATATGTCCAAAACATCATTGGTTAAATTTAAAATCTGGCTGGCAAGATTATTTATTCTGTCAAGGGAGGATTTTATTTTTGCCAAATCATCCTCTCCTTTTGCCGCCTTAATCATGTTGGCTATCGCGCCAAGGGGCGCGCGGATTTTGCGGCTTATATTTGCTAAAAATTCGCTTTTTTGCCGGCTTGCCTCTTCCGCCTTTTCCTTTGCCTCATAAAGGGAGTTTTCAAGCTCAATATCCTGTGTGACGTCAAAGGAAACCCCCACGATTTTATTGTTTTCAGGGGTAAATTGGATATAGCTTGATATGTATTTTTTATTTCCTTCCTTATCCTCAATTTCCGTAAGTATTGCTTCCCCTTTGTTGGCAGGATGGCGGATGTTTTTGGAAATCCCCCCGATGTCGCAGGTTCCCAAAAGGGTTTCAAGCATTTCAAAGTCCGGGGTTTCTTCATCGAAAAAAGATTTTATCCTTTCGTCATAGATAAAGCGTTTTTTGGCAAAATCATACTCCCAAACCCCGCCGGATGCGGCGTTTAACGCCATCTTATAGCGTTCGTTTTCAATTTTTAGCTCATTTTCAGCCATAAAAACCACTCACTTTATTTTTAATAAAGCTTGAGTTAGAAAAATTAGCCTACCTTAATTATATACCAGTTAAAAATCTTAGTCAACAAAGATTGATTGTGCCCATGCAAAGTGGTATACTCAAAAAAAGAAAATAACCTGGAGGGAATTTTATGAAAATAAGTTTGGAGAATTTCACGCGTGAGGGCGTAAAAATGGAAAAAACCAATGACGGCTTTCT
>JAAYMJ010000192.1 GCA_012521455.1 Clostridiaceae bacterium | reverse complement strand
GTTGGTGACAAGGCCGAAAATAAACACGTCCAGTTTAAAATTCTTTTGTAAACTTCCAACAAGGCCCCCAAAGATTGAGTCCAGTGCCGCCAAAATCGCCACCGCCATATACTGGGTGTACTGGGGCGGGATGTTAAAATCCGTCAAAAGGCCGCAAAGTATGCCTATGACTATCGCGATTAATATAATCAATGATTATTCCCCCTTTGAATTTACAGGGGAGGCGTATTTGAAATTTACCACCCCGTTGTAGGCAGGAATTACAATATTTTTTTCTTTACGTATGGTAACGTCAATGCGGTATATATTTACCAACAAATCCCTCACCCCGTCCCTCATGGTAAGGGCCGCCTCCAATGTGTCCGCGTCCCCGATTGCTTTAATTTCAATGGGCGGGGCGTACTTATTGTTATTTATAATTACCACGGGCCCTACACAGCGGATTGAGGATGTGGAAATAAGCCTGTCGTCGTTTATGCTGATGGCTTCGGCCCCCGCGGCGTACAACTCATTTACGACCTTTCTGATGTCGTCGTCATGGATTATATACTGTTCGCTTTCCAAAATCGAGCTTGTTTCAATTTTGGCTTTTGAGTCATCCAGCGTTACAATAACGCCCTGTCCCTGCACCGGGGTGGCGCCGGCTAAAATTTCCAAACGCGACATCTGCTCGGACAGCACTTTCGCGTAGCCGCTTGAGTCAGTGGCTTCTTTCCTGTACATTTCAAGGTCGCTTTGTAAGGTCAAAATCTGCTTATACAGTTCTTCATTTTTCTCCTTTTCCTTTGTAAGCTCGGCATACAAAGACTCCGCCCTTAAATTTTGAGGAACGCTTACCTCTTTGTTATGTTTTACGCTTTTAAAGTGGAGGGAAATCATGAAGCTGACAATTAAACATACGAACGCAATTGCAACTTGTTCTTTGAACTTCATCTATATTTATCTCCTCATTGTGATGGCTTATATGTAACACTGCCGGAGTTTTCGCCGTCAAGGCCCGTCAGTGTTAAGACCCCGCTTTTTGTGGTATCGATATGACCATCATCAATTAACTTTTTTACATACCGCACTTTATAATCAACCAAATCTATGTTACCGCTTTTTCCAAATTCTACATTTAATTTTTCATTATATACAATTTTTACGTTTTCTGTATCGGTAATGTCTAAATATGTCGTATTATCATATAAATCATACTTTTTTAAGGCTTGTTCATATAATTTTATTATATCATATTTAGCCTGTTCGTCAATAATTATCTTTTCCCCGATGACAAATTCAGTGGTGGTAATCCCTAAAACTATGGGCTTTTGCTCCCTTTCTTCAAAAGCTACCACGTCTAAAATTTTAAAGTTCTCATTTACCCCTAATAGTTTTTCCAAAAAGGGGATGTACATGTTAACTTGTCCCTCTTTTATGTATATTTTAATGGCGGAAGGAATGTACCTTACAATTTTTACGCTTTCAACATAGGGTATTTGGGAAATTTCCGCTTCCGCCCGCTTTATGTCCTGCTTAAATAGGTTTTCCCCTATGACAAAGCCGCTTGTATTTATTATATCCTCGTTTGGGATATGGCTTGTCCCATAAATTTCAATGTATTTTAAATCAAAAAGTGGAGTAAGCACAAGCGAAAAGGCAGAAGCAATGACCAAAAACAATGTGATGAGAAATCTTGCATTCCGCCTTTTTTGTGCGCTTTTATTCCTTTTTCTTTTGCTTGTTTTTTGCAAAATACTTACCTCACTTTTTTGGGTTTTATCCTATTTTTATATCGGCCCCAAGGCCCTTTAGTGCTTCGCAAAGACCGTCGTATCCACGCTCGATATGGCTTATGCCTGAAATTTCGCTACTTCCTTCCGCGGCTAGTGCCGCAATAACTAATGACGCGCCGCCCCTTAAGTCCGTGGCGCGGACTTTCGCGGCATTTAATTTTTTTACCCCCTTAATTACTGCAACACGCCCGTCAATTGTAATATCGGCTCCCATCTTTAAAAGCTCTTCAACATTTTTATACCTGTTTGCAAAAATATTTTCAACTATTACGCTTGTGCCGTCTGCTAAAGTTAAGTAGGCCATTACCAATGACTGAGCATCCGTTGGGAAGCCTGGATAGGGCTGAGTGCGTATGTAGTCAATGGGTTTTATTACTTTTGGTGCTGATATTTCAATTGAGGTTTCGTTTTCCTTTAGTTTCGCGCCGCTGTCCTTTAATACTGATAAAACAGCCCTGATATGTTCGGTGATTACATTTGTGACTTCGATTTCGCTTCTGGTTGCCATTGCTGCACAAAGGTAGGTTGCTGCAACGATCCTGTCGGGCATTACTTCATGCTCTACGTCTTTAAATTCCCTGGTCCCGATTATTTCAATCCTTTCGGTGCCTGCACCTTTGATGTTTGCCCCCATTTTGTTTAGATAGTTTGCCAAGTCCACAATCTCGGGCTCTTTTGCCGCGTTGGTGATGACGGTTTTGCCTTCGATGTTGCAGGAGGCAAGCATTATGTTTTCAGTGGCTCCCACGCTTGGAAAGCTTAAGTGAATGTTTGCCGGATGGAGGTCTTTGGCTTTGCATTTTATGTACCCTCCATGTTCTTCAATCTCCATTCCAAGCTCTCTTAGGGCTTTTAAGTGAAGGTCTATCGGCCGCGGCCCGAGTTCACAACCGCCGGGGGCGGATATTTCCACTTCCTTGCACCTTGCCGCCACCGCACCCAGGAATATGATAGAGGAACGCATTTCACGCATGAGGTTTTCAGGTATTGAGTCGCGGGTGATGGTTTTGGAATTTACCTTTACCATGTTTTTGCCATACGACACGCTGCAGCCTAAATATTTCAATATTTCAAGCGATGAGTCAACATCCCTAAGATGTGGGCAATTTAAAACCGTGTTTTCCCCGCCGTTTAAAACGGTGCTTGCAAGTATTGGCAAAACTGCGTTTTTCGAGCCGTGTACTGCAACTTTTCCGGAGAGAGGTTTATTGCCGTTTATGATAATGTTGTTCAATCTTTACACCTCCAGTGCATTCTGCACTACATAATATGCAGTTGCAAATGCAGGTGTGACGGCTCGCTATTTATGTAAAACCAGCTATATTTTTTCGATTTTGCTGTGTTTTGAGATATTTAACATTACCCCCATGGCGCCCATGATGATGACAAGGGACGAACCGCCTGCGCTGAAGAAGGGAAGCTGCATGCCCGTGGAAGGTAGCACGCTTGTAACAACGCCCACGTTTATTAAAACCTGAAGCCCGATTAAAGACACTATCCCAAAAGCAAGAAGGCAGCCGAATTTATCGGGGGTTTTTAGGGCAATGTTTATGCCCCGCCATACGAAAAACAAAAATAGCAAAAGTATTAGCGAAGCCCTTACAAAGCCTAATTCCTCGCAGACTATCGCAAATATGTAGTCGTTGTGGGGTTCAGGCACATACAGATACTTTTGCCGGCTTTGCCCAAGCCCCAAGCCAAAAAGCCCGCCCGAGCCTATGGCGTATAAGGACTGGACGATTTGCCAGCCAATGTCCTTTTTGTATTTAAACGGATCAATGAAGGCCAAAAGCCTGTTTAGGCGGTAGGGCTCAAAAATAGCCAATGCCGCAATGCCGCAAAGGCCAAATGCCCCGAACATAAAAAAGTGGGCTAAATTCATGCCGCCCGCAAGAAGCATTATCATGGCGGCGGCAGCCGTTACCACAAGGCCGCTTAAGTGGCTTTGTAACGCCAATGAAAACGCCACAAGGGCAATTAAAAATAAATATGGGAAGGCAAGGTTTTTAAACTTTCTGACCTTGCCCTTGTTGTCCTTGGACAGAAGGTTTGCAAAGTATAAAACCAGCGCAAATTTCATAAGTTCAGAAGGCTGGAATGTGGCGCTGCCAATGCCAATCCATCTGGTAGCCCCGCCCCTTGACACGCCGATTACAGGGGTCAGGTACATTAAAAGCAGTGTGGCAAAAAATATTATCCTTGAATATTTTTCAAGCTTTTTATAGCTAAACTGGCTGAAAAACCACATGCTTATAAAGCCAGCGCAGGTCCACATCAGCTGCTTTTTAATAACGCCCAAAGAGTCCCCCTTGTAACTGGAACTGGGGGCTGAGGCGCTAAACACCATTGTCAGCCCGATTGCAAGCAAAAGAAGGATTGTCGCCAAAAAAAGAAAGTCAATTTTTGCTTTTTTTGTCTTTTGTCTGGGTTTTTCCATTTCCCTAACTTCGGGCATTTATATCCCCCCACTAAATAATGGACAAAAGCGCAATTATGCAGAATATCACGCTTACGAAGGTAAACACAAACACAACTTTTGTTTCGTGCCAGCCGCTTTTTTCAAAGTGGTGGTGAATTGGCGCCATTTTAAATATGCGCTTTTTTGTGGTTTTGTAGCTTATTACCTGAAGTATTACGGAAAGGGCTTCTATGAAAAACACAATCCCGCAGAGGATAAATATCACTTCAAGATCCATCAAAACCGCCGTCGCGGCTAAAATCCCGCCTAAATACAAGCTTCCTGTATCCCCCATGAAGATTTTAGCCGGGTAAAAATTGTAAATCAAAAATCCTAAAACACCGCCTAAAAGTGCCGCCATTACCTTTGAGATTTGCAAATCCTGCATGTTTGCCACAAACAAGAAAAAGAGAGCCACAACGCAGGATATGCTTGCGGCAAGGCCGTCTAATCCGTCTGTGAGGTTTACGCTGTTTACGGTCCCTAACATAAAAATTGCCGCAAAGGGGATGAACAGGATACCTAAATCCCATTTGATTTTGGTAAAGGGGAGCAATATGGTTGTATCTATTATATTTAGGTATCTTATAACTATCAAAAACACGATTGTTACCGCGCACTGGGCCAAAAACTTCTGCCGCGCGGTCAAACCCTTGTTCTGCTTGTGTTTTATTTTCATAAAGTCGTCAACAAAGCCGATTAACCCATAGAAAAAGCCCACGATAACAATTGAGGCGCATTTTGGGTCAAAAAAAAGGGAGAGGCTTAACAAAATTGAGCTTGTGATAAACAATATCCCGCCCATTGTAGGGGTCCCCGCTTTTGACGCGTGCCATGAGGGCCCATCCATGAGTATGCTTTGCCCGAATTTAAGCTTTTTTAAAACAGGAATTAAAATTGGCCCAAGCAAGGCGGATACCATAAATGACGCAAGTGAGTGCAAAAACAAACTCATAAAATTCACTCCGTAACACTTTTGTATATTTCTTCCATTTTTATCCCCCGGGAGCCTTTAATTAGGACAAAATCCCCGTCTTTTAGCAAGGATTTCAAAAAGGCCGCAGCGCTTTTATTGTCGGAAAAGCTGTAGGCCTCCCTCCCGCCCCCTTGGATAAACCCTTCTTTTATATATTCACTATCGCCGCCGACGGTGATTAGTATATCGCATTTATCGCCTGACGCATACTTTCCAACCCCTAAATGGGCCTCTTTTGAATATTCACCTAATTCAAGCATTCCCCCCAAAACCGCAATCCTTCTGTGCTCGGTCTGTTCCCCCAGCACATCTAATGCCGCTTCCATTGACGGGGGGCTTGCGTTATAGTAATCGTTCATAAAGGTGATATTTCCAAATTTAATTATGCTTTGGCGGATTCCGTCGGTTTCAAAGGACATAAGCCCCCGTACCGCCTCATCCGTGGATATGTCCAAAAGGTTTGCCACCGCTATGGCGCATAGGGCGTTGTAGATATTGTGCCTTCCCAAAACGGGAAGGATGATGTTTTTTGTGCCTAAAATGAATGAGTCGTTTGAGGGTTTGTCTGCCACATAGTCGCATTCTTTATTTTCAATGCCGTAGTATATGGTTTTAAAAGGGAGTTTCCCCTTTAGCCCCCAAAGTAGTTTGTCGTCGCCGTTTAAAATCAGGTAACCGTCCTTGTTTAAGTTTTCGCACACTTCCAGTTTTGCCTTTAGGATGTTTTCCTTAGACCCCAGTTTTTCAATATGGGACACACCTATATTGGTGATTACCGCAATATCGGGCATTACAATGGAAGATAAAAGCGCGATTTCCCCAAAGC
>JAAYMJ010000191.1 GCA_012521455.1 Clostridiaceae bacterium | reverse complement strand
GGTGGCTTGACAAATTTAAAAAACAAAAAGGGGAAAGCCCTTAAAAAATAGATAGTTGCGCTCATTATAATTACTGCGGTTAAAGCTTTATGCAGACTCATTTTCCAATCTTCCTTTTGTGAGCAATAGTATTACGGCAGAAATTGCAATGGATAAAATAAGCATATTCTCCTTTGAGATAAAATATGCCAAAATTCCGCAAAAAAGTGCAATCCTAAAAGGAAGCTTTGATTTTGCGCTTTTGTACATATCCACCGCCAATACAACAAACAGGCTGGTCAGGGCAAACTCAATGCCTTCTGACGAAAAGGGCAGAAACTGGCCCAGTATTGCCCCCAGTGTGCAGCCCGTTATCCAGTAAATTTGGTTAAACAGGGAGATTAAAAAGTAATTTTCCTTTTTCTCGTTTTGCAAAATAGCATAAGTTTCATCCGTAAGCCCGAAAATTATGTATGAATTAAAAATATTTTTTTCTTTTAAATCATCCAAAAGCGAAAGCCCGTACACCATGTGCCTTAAGTTAACAAATAAGGTAACCAGCGCGATTTCATAAAAGGGCAGGCTTTGGGTAAAGAATTTTACCGCCATGTACTGCGCGGCGCCCGCATACATTATAATTGCCATAATGGTTGCCAGATACCACGGATACCCCGCGCCTGTCAAAAGAATTCCAAATCCCATGCCTAAAGGCACATAACCAAACAAGACGGGCAATGTGCTTTTAAATGCTGATTTAATCCTTCCTTGGTGCATGTTCCCACCCCTTTGAGGCTGTGATGGTTAAAATTATAACAGATTAAATTTTTCTTTGCAAGATTATTTAAGATTTAATTTTATCAAATATTTGTTTGATACTGCAAGATAAATACCGCATTTAAGCCTTAATGAGGGGGGTTAACAACGGGATTAAAAATAAGATTAAATATGGAATGAACTAAAAATTTTTAGAAATAAAAAAGGGGCCGCAAACAAGCGTTGTTTGCGGCATTATTTATTGTTCGCACAAAATCTGCCATGTAATCCCGTATTTATCTGTTACCAAACCAAAACATTCGTTCCAGTCGGTTTTTTGAAGCTGCACTTTAACATGCCCGTTTTCAGAAAGTTTTTCGTAAACATGCTTTAAGGTGTTAACATCTTCGTGGGTTATGGTAAAAAATATGTTGTTTCCAACCACGTACTCTGAGCCGGGGAAAACATCGCCAAACACCACTTTTTCCCCAAAAACATCAAGTTCGCCGTACATAACCAGATTGTCAAACATGGGAGGAAGATATGACTCCTCGCCCTGGTTTGCTTCTTTAAAAGTTAAAACCTGGGGGGAGGATTTGAAAACCTCTGAATAAAAGTGTATTGCCTCATTGCAGTTTCCGTTAAATTGCAGATACGGTGTTGTGCGCATTTTAATCACTCTTTCATATTTTTATATTTTTTCACATATTTTATTATTACATCAAATATTATTACATCATTATTTGCAAATTAATCTGAAAATAATTGACAGATTTTTTAAATACTAATATAATGGTTACAAGAGAACGGGAGGGTAAGTTATGGTAGTTAACAATGCGTTTGTATTATACTTGCTCTTAGGTCTGCTATTATTATAGCAGGCTTAGTTTTCCGTACTCGTTTTTGCACTGTAAGCAAAAATGGCGGCTAAGCCTAAAATGGGTTTAGCCGCTTTTTTTATCATGTAATGTATGAAAGGATGGTCTTATGAATTATTACCGGTACAAAAAAGGATATCAGCCAATCCCGAAATTTAACCGGACCTGGCCTGACAAAGAAATCACAAAAGCCCCAAAATGGTGCAGCGTGGATTTAAGGGATGGGAACCAAGCGTTAATCACGCCCATGAATTTGGAAGAAAAACTCAAGTTTTTTGACTTTTTAGTAAAACTGGGGTTTAAGGAAATTGAAGTGGGCTTTCCGGCAGCTAGCGAAACTGAATTTACCTTTGTAAGAAAACTCATTGACGATAATTTAATCCCTCTTGATGTTACAATCCAAGTGCTGACCCAATCCCGGCCCCATATTATTGAAAAAACCGTTGAGGCGGTTAGAGGCGCAAAAAATGTAATAATACACCTTTACAATTCCACAAGCCCCCTTCAAAGGGAAGTGGTGTTTGGCATGACCAAGGAAGAAGTGATAAAGCTTGCGGAAGACGGGGCAAGGCTATTGTTGGAATTGACAAAAGACATTAAAGATAACGTCCGGTTTGAATATTCCCCTGAAAGTTTCACAGGAACGGAAGTGGAATTTGCCGCGGAAATTTGCAACCGGGTATTGGATATTTGGAAGCCGACCAAAGACAAAAAAGCCATCATAAACTTGCCCGCCACAATTGAGGTTTCAACCCCGAATATCTATGCCGACCAGATTGAGTACATGTGCCAGAACTTAAAGTACCGCGACTGCATTGAAGTAAGCCTTCACACCCACAACGACCGCGGCTGCGCCGTGGCCGCAAGCGAGCTTGGGCTTTTGGCAGGCGCCGACAGGATAGAAGGCACCCTCTTTGGAAACGGCGAAAGGACAGGAAACGCCGATATTTTGACCATAGCGTTAAATATGTTCTCCCAAGGCATTGACCCGGGATTGGAACTATCAAACATTACAGAAATAGTCCAAATATATGAGGAAGTTACCAAATTTAAGGTTCACCCAAGGCAGCCCTATGCGGGCGAGCTTGTATACACCGCTTTTTCAGGCTCCCATCAGGACGCTATCAAAAAGAGCCTTGACAAAATGGAAAAAGAAAAATCACCCTATTGGGAAAACCCGTACCTTCCCATTGACCCGAAGGATTTGGGCAGGGAATACGAGCCTATCAGGATTAACAGCCAGTCCGGAAAAGGCGGGATTATGTATGTGTTAAAATACAAGTTTGGCATGACGGTACCCAAGAATTTAGCGCAGGAATTCAGCTACATTATAACCAGCATTTCCGACAAATTAAACAGGGAATTAACACACAATGAAATCTATGAGGCCTTTTGCGAAAACTATGTAAACCTAACCACCAGGTTTGAACTGCTAAAGTATAAGTTAACAACCAGCGAAGATGTGACCCAGACTACAGCCAGCGTTAAAATTTTGGGCAAAGAGGTTGAAATTAGCGGAAAAGGCAACGGGCCTATCGAGGCCTTTGTGAACGCGCTTAGAAACGCCGGACTTTCCTTTGACATTACCCTGTATGAAGAACACGCCCTCACAGAAGGCGCGGGCTCAAAAGCATGCGCATATATGGGTATAAAGGATGAGGAAGGAAACATATCCTACGGCGTGGGAATTCATGAAAACATCGGCAAGGCAAGCTGCCTTGCGCTAATCAGCGCGCTAAACCGAAGCAAAATAAAATAGTAAATTACATAAGAATTATAACAATCGTGCCGCTTAGAAATAGCGGCACTTTTATTTTTCTGCGGGGTATTTAATTTAAAATATCATGGGCAAAATTCCCAAAAATGCGCAGGGGGATACGGGATTTTTGGTGAATTTAAAAATTTAATTCAAATATTAACTTTATGTATAATTTAACCGATATATAGATGAAGTAATTATAAAAGGATATAAAAAGGAGAGTTTAAAGGAGAATAAATATGAAAATCGACAGGGTTGGAAAGGTTGATGATGTATATTCTGAATCTGTGGCAGCTTATCAATACAGAAAAAGACTGGCCCAGGTGGAAAAACCTAAAAAGGAAGCTGTCGATACAAAAGATGTAGGCTTTGAGGAAAAAAGCTATGAAGTACATAGGGTAAAAAAAGCTATTAAAGAGGAAACCTTAGATAAGATAAACCGGGAACTCATTTCCTGCGTGCGCTTTGAATACGACGTCCATGAGGATACAAAGCGCATTATAATAAGGGTGAAGGAACCGGACTCAGAAAAAGTTATTTGTGAAATTCCTCCTGAAAAGCTTTTGGAAATGGCAGCATTCTACAAAAAGTACGTCAGCTTAAAAATAGACACAAGGGGATGATTAAATGGCATATGTATACAATGCCAGCACAAAAGTGAGGGTAACAGGTCTAGCTTCCGGGATTGACACTGATTCTTTAATTGCCAGCATAATGGAAGCAAAATCCGCCCCCCTTAACAAGTTAAAACAGCAAAAAACTTTAAATGAGTGGAGACAGGAAGCGTACAGGGAAATTACAAACGCTATAAAAGGCTTTTATGATTCCTATTTGAATGTTACAAGCTCGCAAAATATGCGAAACGCGTCAAGCATAAAAGTGTTCACTTCAAAAGTTACCAATTCCTCTGGCGCGGTAAGCTCCGGCGTCAGCGTTTCCGCTACAACGGCTTACCAGGGTGCAAGCCACACAATAAAGGTAATCCAGCTTGCAACCTCGGCTAAAGAAGTCAGCCAAAGCAAAGTATCAAATTTGGAAAGCGGGTCATTGACGGAAAAATTGTCCCAAGGCTTGGACTTGTCGGGAAAAAGCCTTGAAATTACCATTGACGGGACTAAAAAGACAATTACATTTGCCGAAGGGGCGGTGTATACTGACGGCGAAAGCCTAAAAAATGACTTACAAAACATGATAAACACCGCTTTTGGAAAAGGTATCGGCGGACTTAATAAAGTTGAGGTAAAATTTGACGGGGCAAGCGGAAAGCTGTCCTTTGACACGGTGGAAGGCTCAGGCTCAATAAAGGTTACCATTAATTCTGCTGGCGAAAATAGCGCCCTTGAGGATTTGGAAATTAAAAACGGGGCTTCCAACAGGGTTTCTGCCTCATTGTCTTTGGAAAGCCTAAAAGATACTTTTAAAACCCCCTTGCAGTTTGGAACTGTTGATGAAAATGAAGAAAACGAAGTGGTTTCTTTCAGGATAAACGGAAAGGAATTTACTTTTTCTAAAAACACAAAACTTTCCGATATTATAAATCAAATAAATTCCGATAAAGAAGCAAACGTTACAATCACATATTCCAGCACCACTGACAAATTTACCATTGTTTCAGACCAAACGGGGGCTGGGCAGAACATTAAAATTGAAAATATCGCCGGCAATTTCTTTGAAGCGTTGGGTTTTGACATAGACGCTGAAAATTTCGGCTCAAACGGAACCGACGCCATTGCTGAAATTGACGGGGTTGCGATTTTATCCTCCCAAAACTCCATAACCCAAGACGGCGTTACATACACACTGCATGCTGCGGACAATGAAGAACTCACCGTTACCTTTACACAGGACGTAAACGCGGCATATGACAGGATAAAGGCTTTTGTTGATGAATATAACAAGCTTATAACCTTGATTTATTCAAAGATTAACGAAAAATACGACAAGAGTTACCAGCCCCTTACAGACTCCCAAAAAGAGGCCATGAAGGAAAAGGATATTGAAATGTGGGAGAAAAAAGCAAAGACGGGGCTATTATATAACGACCCGACCTTAAGTAACTTCCTCACAAGCTTGAGAAACGCTTTAATTTCCTCGATTGACGGCGTCGGGCTGACCTTATCGAAAATTGGGATTGAGTCAAAATCTTACAGGGACAACGGGGTATTGACCATTGACGAAGAAAAATTAAAGAAAGCCTTAGCGGAAGATTTAGAAGGTGTAACCCAGCTGTTTACCAAAGTATCGGATACGGTTCCGAACTATACACGAAAACTTACCGCGGAAGAAAAGGCCACAAGGTTTAGCGAATCCGGGCTTGCAACAAGGATTTATGATATAATCCAGGACAATATCAGCACCATGCGGGACTCAAACGGCAACAAAGGTAAGCTTATCCAAATCGCAGGCTTGGAAGGGGACCCGTCAGTTTATGACAATAACATTTACAAAGCCATCAAGGATTTGGAAGAAAAAATCAGCGCATGGGAAGAAAAGCTTATGAAAATAGAAGATGACCTTTATGCTAAATACGCGAAGATGGAAAAAGCTATGCAGCAGCTAAATTCCACATCAAACTGGCTAAGCCTTCAAATTGACGCGTGGAATAGAAAAATTTAATGCTAGCGGAGGAAAATTATTATGTATATTCAAAACCCTTATGACCAGTATAGAAAGCAAAGCATCCTTACTGCAAGCCAGAATGAGCTTACATTAATGCTTTATAACGGCTGCATTAAGTTTATAAACAAAACCAAACTGGCAATCGAAGAAAAGGACTTTGGGCTAGCCCATGAATACAATATGAGGGCCAGGGCCATAATTGAAGAATTTATGAGCACGTTGAATATGGAAGTTGAAATCGCGCAAAAGCTTTATATGATATATGAATACTTATTGCGCCGCTTGCAGGAAGCAAACTTGAAAAAGGACGTTGCTATTTTAGACGAAGTGCTAAGGCATGTTACAAAGTTAAGAGACACTTGGGAACAAGTGATGAAACAGGGCGCAGGCAAATAATATAAAAATATAAAAAAATCCAATGCATTCCGCATTGGATTTTTTTATATTTTGTTTTATAAATTGTAATTTACTTGAAATATGTATTTTTTTATGTTAAAATTAGACTCAGCCTAAGTTTTTTTAAAAGAGGCGGTATAATATGCAAACCATTTTAAACATGATAAATGTTTCAAAGGAAAAGTACGAATCAATCTCAAAAATGCTTGAGCTTACCCAAAAACAGGCCCAAAGCATTGATGAGGATAATTACGATTTGTTTGACAGCTTAAATTCGGAAAAACAAAAGATAATCGAAAGCATAAACAAATACGACGAGGATTTTTTGAAAAACTACGATGAGTTTAAAAAGATGGATGAAGAAAAACTGACAAATGAGGAAAAAATTTTGGCAAACGAATTGAGGGATATTGTAACAAAAATCCTTGATATAATGACAAAAATTCAAAGCCTTGAAGATGAATTAAAAGAGAAAATGGACAGGGCAAAAAGTGAAGTCATAGGTAAAATCAATGAATACAAGTCCCAAAAAAAGGGTTATGACGCGTATTTTAAGTACGGGATGGACACATCCAGCTACTTTGATGAAAAGAAATAGGGTGAGTGTATGAAAATAAATGACGCCCGCTCTGTGTTAAGAAGTTTGGGAAATTTGCCGGTTGATGAGAAAAAGAGCATCGCCAAATCTTCGGGCATGGATTTTAACACCCATTTTAGAGAAGTGGAAAAAGCAAATGTATTTACATATCTTTCGGATTTAGCGAAAAAAATTGACGAGCAGGGCAAGAAATTTGCAAAAACTTTTTCGCTGGATGAGTTGAAGTATTACAAAAAGCTTATTGGCGACTTTTTGCAGGTGGCAACGAGCGCCGCTTACGCCTTTGATTTGGATAAATCAAGGGACAGGCGGGGAAAGCTTAAGGTTTATGCGCTGGTTAAAAAAATTAATGAAAAAGTTGACCAGCTTGTTCAAAAATTTTTGGATGAGGAAACACCAAGAATCGACTTGTTGAATTTGATTGATGACATTAGAGGTCTCTTGCTTGATATTTTAATGTAGTTTTTCTTTTCTTTCTTTTGTTTTTTCGAATTTTTAATTTTCCGAATTTTTTATAGTTTTGATTCTAAAAATCCCTTCAATATAAATTTCCCCCCAAATAAGGAGTATCTTAATATGCGCAAGATTTTCATTGATAATGTAAAACCAGGTGCTATTAACGCTAAAGCCATTTACTCTTTTTCAAACAGGGAACACCTTTTAAATCAAGGTGTTGCGTTTTGTCCCGAATTTATAAGAAGGCTAAAACAAAGAGGAATATTTTACGTTTATGTGGAAGATGACATTTCAGAAGGCATCGTTCCAAATGAAATGATTAGCGAAAATTTAGCTGTTACCGCTAAAAAATGTTTTGCTGATGTGGCGTACCGCATACGAAAAACCGGGTACTTTGACGATGCGGAAGTTTTAAGGGAAATTGTAAACAGGATTATCGAAGAAATTTACATGGTTCCTGAACTTGCCATAAACATTTCCGACATCAGGGCCTCCGACGATTACACCTATG
>JAAYMJ010000190.1 GCA_012521455.1 Clostridiaceae bacterium | reverse complement strand
GGCCACAAACACGTCCAACCTCTTGTCAACGCCGCTTTGCCCGACAATCTGAACCCCCAAAAGCATTCCCGTACGCCTGCAGGCGACAGCTTTTATAACAATTTCCTTCCCGCCTAAGTATTCAGGCTTATCCACTTTTATGTCAACACAGCTTGCCACGTCATATCCTAAGGTTTCCGCCTCTTTTTCAGTAAGGCCCGTAACCCCCACCGCCATGTCAAAGACCCTGAAAATCCCCGTGCCTAATACCCCGGGCATTGAGGAGTTCCCGCCGCTTAAGTTGTCCCCCGCCACCCTTCCTGTTTTATTGGCGGTAGAGCCCAGCGGCTTATATACTGGAATATTCGCCACCAAATGGTTTAGCGCCACACAATCCCCGCAGGCATAAATATCAGAGATTGAAGTCTCCATTTTTTCATTTACTAGTATCGCGCCCCTTACCCCTAGCTTTATTCCCGCTTTTTTAGCAAGTTCCGTGCAGGGCTCAACCCCCGTTGCCAAAACAACAAAATCGCAGTCAAGGGCTGTCCCGTCAGAAAATTCTATTTTTTTATCACCTATTTCTTTAACAGTTTTACCCTTTAAAACCTCAATCCCTTTTTCCCTGATGTAGTCTTCCACATAAACTGCCATATCAGGGTCAAGGGCGCTTGTTACATAGGGTTTTCTCGCAACCAGCGAAACCTTTATCCCAATCCTGGTTAAACTATCGCAAAGCTCCAAGCCCAAATAGCCCGTGCCGATAATGCAGGCTTTTTTGGGGTTTTCTTCTTTTATAAATTTCTCAAGCCTGTTTAAGTCATTTATATTCCTGAAGGTAAACACGTTTTTCCTGCATACCCCGGGAATGCCGGGGACACTCACCCTTGCGCCGGTCGCGATTACCAGTTTATCATAGTGGTCGTAAAATTCATCACCGCTTTTTAGGTTTTTCACTTTTATTGCCTTTTTCTCAGGGTCAATTTCCAAAACCTCGTGGGAAGTCAAAACGTCAACATTGTATTTTTTCTTAAAATATTTCTCATCTCTCGGGTAGAGTTCTTCTTTATCCAAAAGCTCACCGCTTAAATAAAAGGGCATGCCGCAGCCTGAGTAAGAAATGTAGGTATCCTTTTCATAGATAACAATTTCTGCACTTTCATCATTCCGCCTTGCCTTTGCCGCCGCGGAAGTCCCCGCCGCGACCGCCCCGATTATTAAAACTCTCATATCCTCCCTCCATATTTTTGTATTAATTATATTTTACCCCAATTTTTTGCTAAAACAAATATTTTCTAAAAAAATCACCCAGTTATGGGTGATTTATAAAATAAGATGTCCTATAAAATTTATAGCCCCGCCGATTAAGATTGCGCAAACAAAGGTGGAAAGCCCGATTAAAATAGCGGTTTTCAAGTTAAACTCCTTCGTGATTACCCCGAAAACCGAAAGGCACGGTAGATAGAAAAGGGACACCGCCGCTCCAACAAACACCTGTAAAGGCGTCAAATTTAAGGAAATCAATGGGGCTACCGCCATTTCCCTGCGGATAATGCCTAAAATTAAAAATATCACCGCCTCTTTCGGCAAACCCAAAAATTTTGAAAGCACCACATCAAACAAAGACGCGATAAATTCCAAAAGCCCCGTCTCTTTTAAAAAAGCGGCCAGGAAAATTGCCAAAAACATGGGCCCTTCCGCTTCAAAAATGAAACTTTTTAGTCTTATTTTGAGCTTTTTAAAATACGCCTTTTTTTCAGGGATTAAAAAATTCGGGATTTCCAAAACCATGGGCTCAACATGCCCTGCCACAATTTTTCCCGCGATAGTGCCAACCAAAAGCAAAACCAAAAAAGCCAAAACAATAAGCCCCAAAAACATAAAGACGGAGTATGAGGACAAAAGGGTAACCAGCGCCCCTGTTTGTGAAATGCAGGGCACCGCGAAAGATACAAGACAAGTTACAATTATCCTTTCCTTTTTGCTGGGAAGACCCCTCGTTGCCAAAACCGCGGGAACCGCGCAGCCGTACCCCATAAGTAGCGGGATTAAACTTGTGCCGCTTGCGCCGAATTTTTTCATTATCCCGTCAAACAAAACCGCAAGGCGGGGCAAAAACCCGCAGTCCTCCAAAAAGGAAAACACCACATAAAAGAGTGTAACATAGGGCAATATCAAGCCTAAAACCCACTCAAATCCAATGGAAAAAATCCCGTATTCCCCTATTAAAATATTGTTTAAAATTTTAGGGAGCCTGTAGGGTAAAATCAGCCTCCTGAAAAAGGGGACTAACACATTTTTGATAAACGGTAAAAGTATAAGTTCGCTTAAAACT
>JAAYMJ010000189.1 GCA_012521455.1 Clostridiaceae bacterium | reverse complement strand
CTTTGCAAAAGCCCTCTTTGACAATACCATTGAAGAGGCCGATGACCAGCAGGTTGAAGAAGTAAAAGAAGAAATAAAAGAAAAAATAAAAGATGAGCCAAAAGATGAGCCAGTTTATGAAACAGTAAAAGAAATCGGCAAAGTTGAGGAAAAGATTGAAAATTTAGAGGAAGAAGTAAAAGAAACAGAAGAAGAAATTGAGGAAATAAAGGAAGAAATCAAGGCCGTTGAAAAAGAAATTTCCCAAATCCAGCTTGAAATGAATAAAACAATACAGGACATGGAAGAAATCCAAAGCGAATTGGACGAAATTCAGGATGAAATTGACGGGGTATATGAAAAGCCGGACGGTAAATTAGAAGAAGCAAAAGAAACTCAAGAAGAGCCAAAAGAAGAGGAAGAACCACAGGATAAGGACGAAGACAAAGGAAAATTTAAAAAATTCCTTGACAAATTCAAGTTCTTCCGTTAAAATATCACCTGTAAAGTTTTTGGCTTTACAGGCGGTGTTATTATGGAAAAGGATTATAAAATGAGCCTGCTTTATGATTTTTATAAAGGGATATTATCGGATAAGCAGGCCGAGGCAATAGATTTATACTACAACAACGACCTCTCTTTGGCTGAAATCGCGCAGGAACTGGGTATAACCCGCCAAGGGGTGCGCGATAATATTAAAAGAGGCGAAAAGCTAATTTGCGAGACCGAGGAAAAACTAGGCCTTTATAAGAAATATACTGAAATTTGCGGTATCGCAAAAGACATTAGCGATTGCGCTGATACCCTTATGAAAACAGAGGATATTAATTGTGCCAAAAAAATCGGAAAAAGGCTAGAGGGTATTGCAAACAGAATTAACCAGCTAAATTGATATAGGGAGAATACTATGGCGTTTGAAAATTTGTCGGATAAACTCCAGCAAACATTTAAAAAAATAAGGGGAAAAGGTAAAGTCACCGAAAAAGACGTAAAAGAGGCAATGCGGGAAGTAAAGCTTGCGCTCCTTGAGGCTGACGTCAACTTTAAAGTGGTAAAAGAGTTTGAAAAAACCGTCTATGAAAAAGCTATCGGGAGCGAAGTCCTAGAAAGCCTCACACCGGGTCAGCAGATTATTAAAATAATCCGCGACGAGCTTGTCAATTTGATGGGCTCAACCCAGGCTAAAATAACCATTTCCCCCAAACCCCCCACAATCATTATGATGGTGGGCTTAAACGGCGCGGGAAAAACCACCACAAGCGGCAAACTTGCCAATATACTTAGAAAACAGGGAAAACGCCCCGTTTTACTTTCCTGCGACGTTTACAGGCCTGCCGCCATTAAGCAGCTTGAGGTGGTGGGAAATTCCCTGAACATACCCGTACTTTCCACGGATGAAACCAAAAATCCGGTGGACATTGCTAAAGAGGCTGTGGATAATTTTGATTTATCAAAATTTGATACCCTAATCATAGACACAGCAGGGCGGCTTCATGTAAATGAAGAGCTGATGGAAGAGCTAAAGCTCATGAAAGAGGCGGTAAACCCCACTGAAATCCTGCTTGTGGTTGACGCCATGACGGGTCAGGACGCCGTAAATGTGGCGGAAAGTTTCAATAACACCTTAGGCATTGACGGCATAATCCTAACAAAACTTGACGGTGACACCCGGGGCGGCGCGGCCCTTTCAGTTAAGGCGGTTACCGGAAAGCCCATAAAATTTGTGGGCATGGGCGAAAAGCTTTCGGATTTAGAGCCTTTTTACCCCGACCGCATGGCTTCCCGTATCCTGGGCATGGGCGATGTTTTGACCTTAATTGACAAAGCCCAGGAAGCCTTTGACGAAAAAAAGGCGGCGGAACTTGAGGAAAAAATCAGGAAAAGCCAGTTTGACTTAAACGACTTTTTGGAACAGCTTAGGCAGATGAAAAAAATGGGGCCCTTATCCCAAATTCTCGGCATGCTTCCGGGGATTAACAAAAAGGCGCTGGAAGAGGCAAACATTGACGATAAGCCCCTGATTAAAACCGAAGCGATAATACTTTCCATGACCCCAAAAGAGAGGGCAAACCCTGGTATCATCAATTCATCAAGAAAGAGAAGGATTGCTCAAGGCAGCGGCACAACGGTAGCTGACGTAAACGCGCTCCTAAAGCAGTTTGAGCAAATGCAGAAAATGATGAAGCAGTTTACAAACCCCAAAATGATGAAGAAGATGAACAAATTTAACAAGCATTTCAGGTAGTTAATACATGTTAATTTACTTAAATTTTTAAGTAAATTATACCTTGTATAAAAAATTGGATTTGCGGAGGTGAAAAAATGGCAGTAAAAATCAGGCTTAGAAGAATGGGTGCGAAGAAAAACCCGTTTTTCAGAGTTGTAGTTGCCGATTCCAGATATCCCCGCGATGGCAGGTTTATCGAGGAAGTAGGATATTACGACCCGCTAACCGAGCCGTCAACATTCAAAGTTGATGGGGAAAAGATTAAAGACTGGATCAGAAAAGGCGCGCAGCCTACCGATACAGTTAAGAGCTTATTAAAAAAGCACGGCATAATTGAATAAGGTAGATATAAGCAAGCGTGTCTTGCTTGAAAGGAATGAATAAAAATGAAGGAATTACTTCTTTTTATCGCCCAATCACTGGTTAATAACAAGGATGAAGTAATTGTCACTGAATCCGAGCGTGATGGCGTAATTATTTATACTTTGTCCGTGCATGAAAGCGACATGGGCAAGGTTATAGGAAAACAAGGCAAGATTGCAAAAGCAATCAGGACAATCATAAAAGCGCAGGGCGCCAAATTAGGCAAGAAAGTGCTTGTAGAAATTGTTCAGTAACAAGGGCGGGCTCAACCGCCCTTTATGGTTATATAAAATAAAAAGGAAGTAATCATATGAAGGATACGCTTTTGATCTGTGATATAGTAAATACCCACGGGCTACGCGGCGAGGTGAGGTCCAAAGTCTACGCCGACGATTTTTCCTATTTTGAAAAAGGGGCAAAAATTTATGTAGACGGCGTGGAGTATGAAATTGAGTACGCAAAGCCCCACAAATCCTTTTTGATTATAAAATTTTCAGGCGTTGATGATATTAATCAGGCGGAAAAACTGCTAAAAGGGAAAAAAGGCTATATCAATCGAAGCGACTATGTTTTGCCAAAAGACAGGTATTTTATTGTGGACATTATAGGCTGCAGCGTCTTTACGGAGGAAGGAAAACTTTTAGGCGAAGTGACGGATGTGTTTAACACGGGGGGAAGTGACGTGTATGAAGTCCGCGACGAATACGGCCGGCGCTTTTTTGTCCCGGTAATTGACGAAGTGGTAATGTCCATTGACATAGATAACAAAAGAATAATTATAAAACCAATGGATGGTATGATTGACTATGAAATTTGATATACTAACATTATTTCCCGGCATAATTGACGCGTTTGCAAATGAAAGCATTATCGGAAGGGCGAAAAAAAAGGGAATAATAGAGGTAAATGCCATAAATATAAGGGACTATTCCGAGGATAAGCACAAAAGGGTTGACGATTACCCCTATGGGGCGGGCGGCGGGATGGTAATGCAGGTCATGCCCATATATAACGCCTATCAGGCGGTAATAAAAAATTGTAAAAAAAAGCCCCATGTTATCTACACCACCCCACAGGGGAAAATTTTTACCCAGGAGCGGGCTAAGGAACTAGCAAAACTTGACCATATCGTAATTTTATGCGGCCACTACGAAGGGGTGGATGAAAGGATTATCGAAGAAATAGTGGATGAGGAAATCTCCATAGGGGACTATGTCCTAACAGGGGGGGAACTTCCCGCCCTGATTTTGGTAGACGCCATATCGAGGATGGTGGAAGGGGTCTTGGACTCAAAAGAAACCATGGAGTCAGAATCCCTTTATAACTACCTTTTAGAATACCCCCAATACACAAGGCCCTATGAAGTATTAGGAAGAAAAGTCCCCGATATTTTGCTTTCAGGGCATGAGGCAAACATAAAAAAATGGAGATTGGAGCAATCTATAAAGAGAACGAAGGAAAAACGCCCGGATTTATACGAAAAATATTTAAAAAGTCTTGCAAATGGGGAAAATTTGTGATATTCTATAAAATCGAGAGTACGGACGGTCCTCTGCATTGGTTTTGAATGCACGAACGTCTATGATGAAGGGAGGGCTTTAGATGGACGAAATCTTAAAGTCTGTTGCGAAAGAGCAACTTAGGACGGACCTTCCGAATTTTAATGTCGGCGACACTGTTCAGGTGTACGTTAAAGTTAAGGAAGGCTCAAGGGAAAGAATTCAGATGTTTGAAGGTACCGTTATCTCCAGAAGAGGCGGCGGTATTTCTGAAACCTTCACCGTGAGAAGGGTATCTTACGGGGTAGGCGTTGAAAAAACATTCCCGCTACATTCTCCGAATATCAGCAAAATTGAAGTAACAAGACAAGGTAAAGTAAGAAGAGCAAAATTATTTTATCTTCGTCAACGTGTCGGTAAATCTGCCAAAGTTAAGGAAAGATTATAATATCGACCAAAGGAAGGGACGCAATGTCCCTTTTTGTTTAGGCAGAAATCCAAATTTTTGGGAAATATACATTTTTATTAATGGATTAACCTTTGGAATAATAAAATATATAGGTAAATCCAAAATTAACTTAAGGCAAAAACTATGAAGGGAAGTCTTAATATGGACGAAATAAACAAAAACGGCCAAAACGGAGAAAATAAGGAAATACAAGAAGAAAACCAAATATTAAATGAAAGCCAGCAGGAAGAAACCCAAATATATGATGAAAACCTCCAACAGACCCAAGAAAGCGGAACCCAAACGGTTGAAATAGTGGGGAAGGAAGAAAAACCAAAAATCAACTATAAAAAAGAAATCTTAGACTGGGTTTTCACTTTAGGCCTTGCGGTGGTAATCGCACTCTTAATCAGAAACTTTGTATTCACGCTTGTTTTAGTGGATGGCGACTCAATGTACCCCACCTTGCATGACGGGGACAGGTTGGTGGTATCCCGCCTTCCATACACCCCCAAAAACGGCGACATAATTATATTCAGGCCTAAAAGCAATCCTAAAAAAGTCTTTGTAAAACGGGTTATCGCAACCGAAGGGCAAACCATTTACATTGACTACGCCGAAGGCAAGGTTTACGTTGACGGTGTTGCTATAGATGAGCCGTATATCAAGGAAAAAATGAATCAAAGCCCGTATTTCCAACAAACAGGGCCGCAGGTTGTGCCTGAAAACTGCGTCTTTGTAATGGGCGATAACCGCAACAACAGCCACGACTCCCGTGCCAGCGACATCGGCATGGTGGACAGAAAATCAATTTTAGGAAAAGCCGTATTGAGATTTTGGCCAATAAATAAGTTCGAGGTATTGAAACATGCAAATTAATTGGTTTCCAGGACACATGGCAAAAACCCGGAAATTGATTTCCGAGAACTTAAAACTTGTGGATATTGTTTACGAACTGGTTGACGCCAGAATTCCTGAAAGTAGCAAAAACCCCGAAATTGAAAAAATAACCCGAAATAAACCCAAATTAACCCTTTTAAACAAATGTGATTTAGCCGATGACAAGGCTACCCAAATTTGGCTTTCCCACTATGAAAAAATGGGTAGATGTGCATTACTCATTAACTCAATTACAGGATATAACCTAAACAAAATCCCTAAAATCACAAAAGAACTGTTAAAAGAAAAAATTGAGCGGGACAGACAGCGGGGCATAGTAAACCGCCCGATTAAAATTATGGTTGTAGGAATCCCCAATGTGGGGAAATCCTCCTTTATAAATAAATTCACAGGCGGTAAAAGCGCCCAGACAGGCGACAGGCCAGGGGTTACCAAAGGGAAGCAGTGGATCAGGTTAAAAGAAGGCTTTGAGCTTCTTGACACCCCAGGGATTTTGTGGCCGAAGTTTGAGGACAAGGAGGCGGCGCTGCGCCTTGCCTACACAGGCGCGATAAAGGACGAAATTCTTGACGTGGTGGAGCTTTCCTTCCACCTTTTGGAGTATTTAAATAAAGAATACAAAGAAGAACTTTGCGCCCGCTATAAAATTGAAACCACGGACTCGGCAAAAGGCGTGGAAATCTTAGAATTAATATGCAAAAAGCGTGGCTTTATCCTGCCTGGCGCTGAAATCGACTACGACCGGGGCGCCAAAATAGTACTTGACGAATTCAGGGCCTGCAAAATCGGGAAAATCACGCTTGAACTACCTAAGGGATGAAAATATGTTGGAAATAGAAAATGATTTAGTAAAAAGAGGATATAACTTAATTGCCGGGGTGGACGAGGCGGGCCGCGGCCCGCTTGCCGGAAGCGTGTTTGCCGCTGCCGTCATCCTTCCCCCCGGCCTTGTCATTGAGGGGATAAACGACTCTAAAAAACTATCCCCCAAAAAAAGGGAAGAACTTTTTGATATAATCACAAAATCCGCCCTTGCTTATTCCATAGCAAGCATTGATAATTTCGTAATTGATGAAATAAACATACTAAACGCTACATACAAAGCCATGGCAAGGGCAATTGAAGGGTTAAGCATAACACCCGACTATGTGATAATTGACGGAAACTCTGCAAAAGGGATATTGCTTCCCCATGAGTGCGTAGTAAAGGGGGACGCCAAGTCCCAGTCAATTGCCGCTGCAAGCATTCTTGCAAAAGTAGCGAGGGACAGGCAAATGATAGAATATGACAGGTTGTATCCCCAGTACAATTTTAAAAAGCACAAAGGCTACGGCACAAAGGAGCATATCCAAAATATAATAAAATACGGCCCCTGTCCCATACATAGAAGGTCATTTTTAAAAAATATAATTGAAATAGCCTAGGTGATGAAATGCAGGCGCGAAGCATTGGAAATTTAGGTGAAAAAGAGGCGGAAAAATACTTAAAAAAGTGCGGATATAAAATATTAGAAAAAAAATACACCTCAAAATTCGGCGAAATTGACATTATCGCAAAGGACGGCGAATATCTATGCTTTGTAGAAGTAAGGATGAGGAAAAATTCTGACTTTGGCACGCCCGGGGAAACCGTCACAAGGCAAAAGCAAACTAAAATAATTAACACCGCAAAGGACTATATTTCAAAACACAACCTTGACGGCTATTTCCGCTTTGACGTGGTTTCAATTTTAGGCGAAGAAAAGGGGAACAAGCTCAATATTAAAAATATGGAGTTGATAAAAAATGCCTTCTAGCTACACCTACGTTGACTTTCACTGCGACACAATAGGGGTATGCCCCGACTTATACGAAAACACCTGCCATCTTGATTTAAAAAGGGGAAGGGGTTTTTGCGGCCATGTGCAGGTTTTTGCCGCGTGGGTGGAAGGCAAGGACTCAAAAGAAAAGGCAAAAAACCTGATTTCCCGCTTTTATGAAGAGCAAAAAAAGCATGAAAACCTGCTTTCCTTATGCAAAACATATTCCGGTATAGAAACCGCCTTAAAAGAAAAAAAGACAGCCGCAATTTTGTCCATTGAAGGCGGCGAGGCGTTAGAGGGGAACATTGAAAACCTTGATTACTTTTACGGTTTAGGCGTAAGGCTTATAACCTTGACATGGAACCACGAAAACGAATTAGGCGGCGGGAGCATGTCGGGCTACACAGAAGGATTAAAACCCTTCGGCAAAGAAGTGGTGCAAAAAATGCAGGATATGGATATGATTGTGGATATTTCCCACCTAAACGAAAACGGGTTTTGGGATGTAATAGAAATATCCAAAAAGCCCATCACCGCCTCCCATTCAAACTCCAAAAAAATTTGCGGCCACCCAAGGAATTTAACCGATGAGCAGTTTTTGGCAATAAAAAACACTGGCGGCGTGGTGGGAATAAACCTATATTCCCAATTTCTATCCCCAAAGGGCGCGACAATTGACGACATTGTAAAACACATTGAGCATTTTTGTTCTTTAGGCGGAGAAAACCACGTCGGAATGGGCGCCGACTTTGACGGGGTGGACGAATTGCCAAAGGATATTGCGGGAATAGAGGATGTGGACAAAATTTTTGAGTATTTGCTAAAATTAAACTACAAAGAAGAAGTGGTTAGAAAAATTGCAGGGGAAAACTATCTAAACTTTTTAAAACAAACGTTAAAAGGATGATATCTATGAGCGCTGAAGGATTACACATACCATTTAGGTGTTTTTTTATCAAAATCTTTTTCGGGATTGCGTCCTTTTTCCTAGTGGGCTTTGTGTCAGAAATCGCAAAAAACAATATCATCGTTGACTATATTGCGTGTTTTGCGATGATATTTTTATACATCACCGTAATTTTTGCCGACACATGGAAGGGCGCAAGATTTATAAAAAGCAAGGACGAAAACGCAAACCCCCATTTTGGCCATGTATATGCGGGTATTTTTTCGCTAATCCAGTTTATCCTTTTGTTTTTATACTACCTTGCGGCAAAAGGGAAGCTAAATTTTTTCTTCATGAATTTGGTAATCAGGTTTTTATATTCCCCCTTTATGGTGTTTTTCCCGCCCCCGGTTGAAAACGCCGCAGGGCTGCCGTTTTTCTTCTTTTGGGTTTTAGATTATGTTGTGGTGGCGGCGGCATATTACATGGGGATTAAAAACAAAAAAGTCATGGCAAAACTTTTGGATAAACTAATCGGCATTGAATAAAAACAATCATATTACCCCGGTGCTTAAATATATTTTAAGTATCGGGGCTTTTTGTTTTATAAAAAGGGGGTATGCGTATGATAGTTTTAATCAGGCGGTCAACGGTATTATTCATCGCCATGCTGATAATTGTTTCCTACCTTACAATAACCATATCAAAACACAGGGTAAAAGACTCCATAGCCCTTTCAACCCACAAGGTTGTCTTAGACGCAGGACATGGCGGGTTTGACGGGGGCGCTGTGGGGAAATCAGGAAGCGTTGAAAAGGACTTGAATTTGCAGATTGCGTTAAAACTTCAAAAAAAACTTGAAAAGGCGGGCTATGAGGTAATAATGACAAGGACTGACGACAGCGCAGTTTCTCCCCATGAGGATAAAAGGCTAAGAATTAAAAAGCGGGATGACATGAATACAAGGGTAAAAATCATGAACGAAAGCGGCGCTGACGTGTTTTTAAGCATTCACATGAACACCTTTACCCAATCCCAATACTACGGGGCGCAGGTCTTTTACTCAACAAACGACGCCCGCAGCAAGGTTTTAGGCAAGATTATACAGGAAGAGTTAAGGAAAGTTTCTTTTAAGAAAAACGACAGGGTCGCAAAGCCTGCCGACAGCTCTGTCTTTATCCTAAAACAGGCAAAAATTCCCGCGGTAATTGTGGAATGCGGCTTTATTTCAAACGAGGAAGAAGAATTAATGCTGATGGATGAAAAATATCAGGAAAAAATCGCACAAGCAATTTTGGACGCGGTAAATAAATATTTTGAGGAGGGTAGCCATGAGGATTTACATAATTGACAAATACAAAGCCATCACCTTTGCGCTAATTATACTATTGCTGATTTTAGGCCTTCCTTTGACAAAAAACACAGCCATAAACGTGGCAAATCCCCAAAAGGAAGTGCCGATTTACAGGGTTGAAAGGCAAGATAATAAAATCGCCCTCACCTTTGACTGCGCGTGGGGCGCTGACGACATCGACGATATAATAAAAACCTTAAAGGACGAAAACGTAAAATGCACCTTTTTTGTGGTGGGGGATTTTTTGGACAAATACCCCGAAGCGGTAAAAAAGCTCTATGACGCGGGGCATGAGATAGCAAACCATTCCGACAGCCACGCCCACTTTAACAAATTAAACGCCGAGCAAATGAAAAAGGACTTGGATGAGTGCGACAGGAAAATCAGGGAGTTAACCGGGTATGAGGGCGAAATCTTATTCAGGGCCCCCTACGGTGAATACAACAACCAGCTAATGAAAGTGTGCCGTGAAACAAACCGCAAAGTTATACAGTGGGACGTTGATGGAATGGATATAAAAGTAAAAACCAAAAAAAGCCCGGGTAAAGGCTTTTTTTTATGCTTTCTCCAGCTCTTTAATTGAAATTGTGCGGTTGTGAATTGTGTGTGACCATGTGCGGTCGCCTTTTTTTATTACCCCCCAAACCGCTATGGGAACCCATGTTAAATTGTATATCCCGTATTGGATATACCTGTAAAACATCTTTATATTAAAACAGTTTTTTTCAATAAATATCACAGCGGGGATATATATAAACCATAGTACGACGAAAAGGTTATAAAAAACGGGGGAGGGAAAGAGGTAGGCTATGGAAAAAAGCTCAAATTCCCCGCTTGGGAAAAAGCTTTGAAGCAAGGCAAAAACTAATATTATGCCATTTGCTATAATCCTTATAGGTGTTACCAAATACATAATGCAGTCAACAGGTATAAAATCCCTGTCTGAAATTGCCTTTTTCATAAGGGGCTTAAAAAACCTAAAAAGTACATCCGCATGCCCTTTCATCCACCTGATTCTCTGGTGCCATGAAGAAATTAAAGTAAGGGGCTTTTCATCATATACAACTGCGTCTTTTGCCCATGAAACCTTGTAATTATTTAAAGCAAGCCTCATGGTAAATTCCATGTCTTCAGTAAGGCAGGTTGCCTTCCACCCGATTTTTTTAAGTAAATCCGCAGCCACCACAAACCCCGTGCCGCAAAGCTGGCAGGAAAGGTTTAAATTGTACCTTGAATTTTGAAAAAGCCTGTTTGTAATCCAAAAGGAAATGGTATAAGACGAGGTTATCCATGTGTCAAAGGGGTTTTTGCTTTCAATATATCCTTGTATAACCTCTTCCCCTAAATTTAAATGCTCATTTGCCACTTTTAAAAAGTTTAAATCCACAATATTATCCGCGTCAAACACAACAACCGCGTCAAAATTTTTTCCAAGCTCAAAAATCTTATTAAACCCCCACTCCAGGGCATACCCTTTTCCCCGCGCAAAATTATTCTTTCTTTCAAAAACCGCAGCTCCCATGCTTTTTGCCACTTCATAGGTATTGTCGCTGCAGTTGTCGGCGATTACAAATACCTCATATAAATTTTTAGGATAATTTTGTGAATTTAAACTTTCAATTAAATGCCCGATAACCCTTTCCTCATTGTGTGCCGGGATTACAATGGCGAAGGTGTGGTTTTTATTGGTATGCGGGCGTTTTTTCTTTTTTTCAAAATACGCAAAAAGGGAAATTATAAAAAAATACCCGCCTACCAAAACCCCGAAAAGCTGCAAAAGCAAGCAAAAATAAAACGATATCGGCACGAAAGTCACTCCTTTATTTATGCTAAAATAAAACAAAGTATAGCATTTAGAAAAATGCTAAGTTATAATAAAGAAAAAGATTTATAATTAGTTTGCGCACAAATTCAAATTTAATTTAAGAAAACTTTGAAAGGGAGAAACTTTTATATGAAAAAAAGTACCGTATTTGTGTGTAATGAGTGCGGGTTTCAAACTACCAAATGGATGGGCAAATGCCCTGAGTGCAATATGTGGAATACATTGGTTGAAGAAGTGGTTGTGGAAACTAAAAAAAGCAATGCCAAAATTATAAAAAGCGATTTAAAATCCGTAAATATAAATGAAATAAAAAGGGAAGATAATGAAAGGATAAAAACAAAAATCTGCGAACTTGACAGGGTTTTAGGCGGCGGGCTTGTAAAAGGCTCCCTTGTATTAGTCGGCGGCGAGCCGGGAATAGGGAAAAGCACCCTGCTTTTGCAAATCACCAAAGATTTAGGTGAAAAAGTGCTGTACATATCGGGGGAAGAATCCCTAAGCCAGATAAAAATGCGCGCAGAAAGGCTTAAAATAAACTCAAAAAACCTATCCCTCCTTT
>JAAYMJ010000188.1 GCA_012521455.1 Clostridiaceae bacterium | reverse complement strand
TTCCTTTGCAAGCCTTATCCACACAAGGTATAGTGAGGAGTGGGCATAGCCGTAGTTTTTATCGTAGAAGAACAGATTATAAAGCTTATCAAGGGTTTCTAAAATAAAGATAGCTTCTCCGGGCGCAAATTCTTTTGACTTTAACATCCATGAGATGGATGAGTCCATTAAATTTATGTATTGCCCGATGTTTTTTTGGGTCAGCTTCAAAAGTTCCCCGCCTTTTAAAATACCTTCCAAGACCACGTCCTGGCAGCTGTATATAGAGGGGAGTTTTTTTGCGTACTCAAGGGCTTTTGTGAGGTTTTTCTTGTTTGTATAAGCGTAAATTATAATTTGGATAACGGAAAACCTTTGCTCATAATCGGTGGAAACATCAAGTATTTTTTCGCCAATTTGGATACATTCGTCAAGGTATTCCTCTTTTCCCACATAAAGAAGGGAAAGGCAGAGTTTTGTCATGAAATCTAAATTGTTTGGAAATTCCAAAAGGGCGGCTTTCATCAAGGCTATGTTATCTTCAATTTTTCCTAAACCTGCGTTTTTGTTATACAGACTGATATATTCGTTTATTTTTTTCTCCTTTACAATTCTGTCGCAGCCTAAAAGCTCGTCAACGGTAACATCGTAAAAAGCCGCGATTTTGGGAAGGAGGGTTATGCCTGGGTATCCATCCCCCTGTTCCCATTTTGAGACGGTTTTTTCCGGGATATTCAGATACTTTGCTAAATCCTCTTGTGTAATTCCTTTTGACAGGCGGATTTTTTTTAGGTTTTCGGATAGTTTAATTTCCATTTTACCGACCTCTTTTTGGTTTTTTATTTTAATTTTAGCATTTTTTACTTATTAATCAATATTTTTTGCGCAAAAAAAGGCAGGCGTTTTGCCTGCCGTCTTTTTATTTTGTCCAGGCTTTGTTTGAGCAGCCAAAAAGCCTGATTTTTTCTTTTACTACTTTTTTCATTTCTTCCCTTGCAGGGCCGCATATCTTTCTTGGGTCGTATTCTTCGGGTTTATTTATAATTACGTTTTTCACGCCTTCGGTGAAGGCAAGCCTTACGTCGGTGTCGATGTTTATTTTGTTAATTCCAAGTTCCACAGCCTTTTTGATTGCTTCATCAGGTACGCCTGACGCGCCGTGCAGAACGATGGGCATATTTAGCCTTTTCTTTATTTCAACAAGCCTGTCAAAGTCAAGCTTTGGCTCGCCCTTGTATTTGCCGTGGGCAGTGCCGATGGCAATTGCTAATGAGTCAACGCCTGTTTCCCTAGCAAAGATTTCAGCCTCATCGGGGCTTGTTAACATTGCGTCTTTTTCGTCAACGGCGATGTTATCTTCAACGCCCCCCAGCCTTCCTAGTTCCGCCTCAACGGAAACGCCTGCGGCGTGGGCTACTTTTACGATTTCGCGTGTTACGGCAATGTTTTCTTCAAGGGGGTGGTGGGAGCCGTCGATCATTACCGATGTCCAGCCGTTTGCGATACAGCTGATAATTGTTTCGTATGTGGTCCCGTGGTCAAGATGTAATGCTACGGGAACTTTAGCCTCGCTTGCGGCAAGCCTTACTAGCGCGGAAAGATATTTAATCCCTGCGTACTTTATTGCGCCTTCGCTGGTTTGGATAATCACCGGGGCATTTTCTTCTTCCGCCGCAGCGATTACCGCTTGCAAAATTTCCATGTTGTTAATATTGAATGCGCCTACCGCATATCCTTCCTTATGCGCTCTATCAAGGATTTCTTTACCTGTTACTAACATTTGTTATCCTCCTAAAAATAAGTAAAATTTTGGGTTAATCCGCCTCTTGTAGTATTTTTAACAAGCTAATTCTACCGAAATATAAAAGTTTTGTCAAGGCGAATTGGAAACTATATTATTATTAATTTGCATAAAGATGGGAAAATATTAGCTTGGTTTTTATACAATTGTGTGAAAAAAATTGCCGCATTTTCATGCGGCAATTTTTTTATTCTAAAGTATTAATGCTTGCGTGTGGTATAATATCGCCTTTCCACAAATATGCCTTTAAGGCGCAGCCCTCAGGAAGATCCTGCGGGATTTCGATTTCAGCCTCGATTTCGCCGCTTTGGCCAAGGGAAATCCAGGCTTTTTGGGATACCACTTTTACAAGTTTGTTTTCAGCGTCATATAGCGCCAAATACAATGCGAAGGTGTCGTTGTACTTGTCTTCATTTATAATGTTTGCAGAAGCTTTAACGGTTTCCCCTGCCACTAATATGTCCTTGTCAAAGGTGATTTCAGACGGCGCAAAGTTATATAGCGCCCTGATTTCATCCTGGGAAAGCGCGCGGTTGTAAATCCTAAAGTCGTCGATATTTCCTTTGAAGTCGCGGTCGCCGTTTGATAGGAACTGGCTTCTGCCGATGTAGTTGTTAAGGCCGCCTATCGCCCACGGGCCGATGGCAACGCCGCTTAAGTCGTCATAGAATTTTTCGCCGTTAATGTATAGGCTCATAGTATATGTGCCGTTTGGCTGTTCAGCAAGAACTGCCGCGGTGTGGATCCATGTGCCCACGTATTCGCTTGGAAGCACCCTTCTGACACTTGTGGGGTGTCTTTGGCTTCCCGCAGTGCCTGCGTTTGTGATGGTGAACTGAACTGTGTTATCCGCCGCATTTAGGCTTAGGAACATATAGGCGTTGGTATCGGTACCAAAGTCAAATATACGCTGTTTTGCCGGCAATGACGGGTCAAGTTTTACCCAGCTTGTTACGGTAATGCTTGAAACGTTCTTTAATATGTGTTTGGGCATTTTAACGTATGAAGCGTTACCGTCAAGGTATAGGGATTGACCGTATTTCGCGTCGTCGGAATGGGTCGCGTTGCCGTAGTATTTTCCGTGGTTTCCGTTTCCGGAATAGTCGATTACGGTTTTTGAGGTTCTTTCGCCGTCAAACTTGTACCATAGGATTGGGCCTTCTTGTTCCGGCAAGATTGTGTCAGGCTTTGTTGGTTGCAAAACTTCTTGTTCAACTTCAAATTCAAAATCGTATTGGTCGCAAATTGCCTGGAATTCTTCTTCGGTAATTCCTATGATGGTTCCGTGCCTTACGTTTGACGGAATGCTTATGCCTTGAGTTAGTACTCTCCACGGGCCTGCTAAGGTTTCTGATTCCCACATCATGTATCTTCCGCCGCCGTAAACGTCGGCTAGCGCGTACCATTTTGTCCCGTCGTTTGACTTAAATACGGTGGGGCCTTCGACTGCCTCGTTGGACGGGAAGATTGGCTCCCTGTCGTAGAACACATACTTTGTGGGGTCATACAGGTCGGTTGTTGTAGCTAGTACAATCTTTTTGCCTGTTACATGGTTTGACGCGTTTTCTTCGTTTTTATAGAAGATATAGTATGTCCCGTTTTCATATTGGATTGTGGAGTCAATTGCTGAATAGCCCGGGTCAAACATAATTTTGGGCTCTGAAAAATGCTGCAAGTCCTTGCTGGTCATGTAATAGGTAATGTGCCTGTCCGTTGATTTCGGACGGATTGCAAGGTGTACCACATACTGCCTGTTTGCGTCGTCCCAGAAAATTTCCGGCGCCCAGTTGGTGTATGAACTTTCAATGGTTTTTATAATCCTTTCATTTTCCCATGTAGCAAGATTGTCGTTTGACTCCCAAATGCTGAAGAAGTCGGAGGATACTGCGCCGTAGCCCCAGCCTCCGGGAGCGGTACCGTTTGTGTGAATCAGGGTTAACCCTTCAGGGCCTCTTACAATTTGCGGGTCGCGGACATTGCCGTGGCCTTTGGTGGATACCGCAATTGGCTCGGTAAGGCTTGTTACGTTTTTCCAAACTTTGCCGTCCCGGCTTAACAGGTAGTAAACATTTTCGTAGGTATTGTCAGAGCCAAAGTTTACAAAGAGGTATCCGGTATATACATCCTTTGCTTTAACAGTAAATTCTATGTCTTCGCTTACTTCTGTTTCCCCAACCTTGAAGGTTGCTAAAACTGTCACTTTTTCGTCGCTGTCGCCCCTGGTCACGGTTCCGTCTGGTGAGATTGCTAAAGAGTCCTGCGGGAAGGTTAGGGTGATTAGGGTGCCTTCAGGGCCTGTGTATTCATCCCTTAAGCTGAATTTTACGTTATTTGCGTATTTATTTATGAACCACTCTTTGTCAGCCATGATTTTTTGTTCATCGGTTAGTTTGGCTAAAACTGTTACCTCAAAGGTTTTTTGCCTGCTTATCGGGCCATAGGAAATTGTGGCAGTCAATGTTACGGTTTCGTCTTTTTCGGTTCTAGTAACAACCCCTGTGTTGGAAATTACACCGGGATTTGAGGATTCCCATGTAATTGTGCCGTCATTCGCTGTGGTTGTGGGAAGTGTGAGGTTTTTTGTAACCTGGGACAAATCCCCTAAAGACAGCGAGTTTAGGTCATTTTCTATGTTTCTTTCGATATAATCCATTGCAAGGTATGCCACTTCTTCTTCTGACAAGCAAATTCCATAAATTTTAAAATCGTCTATGTATCCTTGGAAGTACGCGTCGGGACCAAATGGGCTTTTTCCAATAAACGCATGTTGGATACCTAAATCTTTTGGCGATAAAGTGATGGTTTCTTCGCCTGTAAAGATCCCGTCAACGTAAATCCTTGCTTTGTTTTCACTCTTTGAATATGTAACGGTTATGTTTTTCCATTCCCCTTTAGGCAATCTTTTTGAGGTGCCCTGGCCGTTCTTTATGCCGTAAAGAACAAAACTTTCATTGTTATACCCGCTTTCGGTTATGGCATATATGGTTTTGTCCGGACCCCTCCAGCTGTTTAACAGAACACCCATGTATTTTCCTGATGTTGCGGCTGGGGAAAGGGTGTTTGAGAATGACCACAGCCATTGG
>JAAYMJ010000187.1 GCA_012521455.1 Clostridiaceae bacterium | reverse complement strand
CTTTGTATCCTTCCGGGGGTTCCTGCTAAAACGCTGTCTAACACTGCCTCCAAGCCTTCAAGCCCCTGGTCGTCGGTCCCCGTAAACCCGATTGTATGGGAGGCAAATTTGCCGTAGGGGTAATAGCGCTTTGAGTCCTCTATCAAATTCACTCCTGTAAAGTTTAGTTCCCTGATTTTATCAGCCAATTCTTTGTCTATCTTTTTTTTGATTATTACATAGCTTGTGTTTTGCGTTACCTTTTTATATACATCGTCATAGTTTAGGCCAAGTATTTCAGAAAGCGCTTTTGCGACCTCTTGTGGGTCCTCTTTTTCCGCCACTTCCCTGGGGCTTACCGTTACAGTTTCCGCAGTGGCGCTTTGGGCTAGAACCTTGCGGTTTCTGTCATAGATTGTCCCCCGCTTTGGGCTTATAATGCTGTCCCTGGTCTGCTGCTCAAAGGCTTCCTGCTTTAGCTGCGGGCCCTTAATTATCTGCAAATAAAAAAGCCTTGAAATTAAAAGCATAATGCATAGGGAAAATATGGCAAACAAGGCTGTCATTCTTCTTTTTATGTTTTTTGTGCCGGTTGCCATTTTATCAATCCTTTCCGTCAACACATTAAAACGGGAAATATTATATTAAATTGGGAGAGTAACATAATTACTCCCCCAAAAATTTGTCCCGTAATAAATGTATAATCACTAATTAATACAAATATTCCAGTACGCTTTGAATCTTTTGCATTATGCTGTTTAGTGCCACCTGTACTTTGCTTTCGTCTTCAATTACTTCGCATATGTCTTTTTCATTTACGTTTATGTAAACAATCTGGGACCTGTCGGGCTTTTGCATGCCCAGCTTCCCATATGCCACTTCCTCAACCTTGCTTAAATCCACTTGCTTTTCAATTTGAATTCTCAACAAATCCACTTCGTTTTTAATATTTTCATATTCCTTCCTTAAACTGTTGAGCCTGTTAAATTGGTCGTTAATCATGGCGTTTTGCAGAATCATAAGAAAAGTAATAAGGCCAAAGGAAATAATCCCTATTACGACTTTCGCCTTCATTTTTTTGGCCCTGATTTCCCGCTGCCTTCTTATTCTCTTTAGCTTTTCGCTTTCTTCATAAGGTTTTACGCTTATCGGTTCGTTTTCCAATACCCTCGCGCTGGTGCCGTAGGTATCATACAACATGGGCTAACACCTCATATGCTATATTTTTTCCGCTACTCTCAGCTTTGCGCTCCTTGCGCGGTGATTTTCTTCCAATTCTTTTTCATCAGCCGTAATTGGTTTTTTTGTGATAATCTTTAGCTTTGGCTCAAGCTCGCAAACACAAACCGGAAAATTGGGCGGGCATGTGCAGCCCTTTTGAAGCTTTTTAAATTCATCTTTGACAATCCTGTCTTCCAAAGAATGAAAGGTTATTACAGCTATCCTGCCGCCTGTATTTAGCAAATCCACCGCGTCTATGATGATTTCCTTCAGCGCGTCAAGCTCACCGTTTACTTCAATCCTTATTGCCTGAAAAGTCCTTTTCGCAGGGTGGGGCCCGTCAATCCTTGCCCCTTTGGGGATTGCTTTTTTTATGATTTTGACAAGCTCAAAAGTGGTCTTGATTTCTTTGTCCTTTCTTTCGTTTACGATAAATTCCGCAATCCGTTTTGCCCACTTTTCTTCGCCGTATTCCTTAATAATCCGGTAAAGTTCATCTTCGCTGTAAAAATTCACTACATCATAGGCCGAAAAATCCCGGCTTTGGTCCATCCTCATATCCAAGGGGGCGTCTTGCATATATGAAAACCCCCGCTGGGCTTCGTCAAGCTGGTGTGATGACACCCCTAAATCGGCAATTATCCCGTCGGCTTTATCAATGTTTAGGTTTTTTGCTATTGTTTTTAAATTTTTAAAATTATCATGCACTAATGTTAAATTTTCGCTGTATTCTTTTAGCCTTTCTTCCGACGCGCGGATTGCGGCGGTATCCTGGTCAATCCCTACCACGCGGCCGCCCCGCTTTAGTATCTCAAGGCTGTGGCCCCCGCCGCCTAAAGTCAGGTCAAAGTATATGCCGCCGGGCTTTATGTTTAAAAGTTCTATGCTTTCTTTTAAAAGTACACTCACATGACTAAAATCCATACCGCACCATCCTTAAAAGAGCATATCTATGGATTCAGCCGCGTCTTCTAAGGACAAGCCTTCTTCATCTTCAGTGTATCTTTGCCATGCTTCGCTGTCCCAGATTTCAACTTTATTTAAAACCCCGATGATGGTAACTTCTTTGGTAATGTTGGCCGCCTCCCTTAAGTTCTGCGGCAAAAGCAGTCTTCCCTGCTTGTCCACTTCCACGGTAGAGGCGCCCGATAAGAGTATCCTTAACAATCTTCTTACGTTCTTTTGGTTTTCAGGCAGTGTGCGCAATTTTTCAACAAATTTCTCCCATTCTTCGTTGGAATACGCCACAAGGCAGCCTTCAAACCCCTTTGTTACGACAAAAGATTCGCCTAGTTCTTCGCGGAATTTTGATGGCATGATTATCCTGCCTTTTGCGTCCACAGAGTGCCTGTATTCACCTGCTAACAACCATGCCACCTCCACTTCGTTACACTTTACTCCACTTTAAACCACTTTATAAAGTAATTTTAACCTAAATGAAATTTATTTACAATACTTTTTTTAAAATTTTTTCATTATTTTTTAAGTTTTTATGCCAAAAAAATCCTGAAGAAATTGTGCAAAATGCCAAATACAGGTAAAGGCGGTATCTGCCCTGGGCTTCAAGCAGGGTAAAAGACAAAACTGTCAAAATTATGACAATTTCAAAAAACAAAATTTGCCCATTATCCGACTTGTTTTTTATCAGATTTAGGGCGCAAAGGGAAAAAATTGAGACATAATAGCTTTGGGCGAGGATGAAAAATATAAAGGGAAGCTTATCCCACCATGCAAAATAGCCCTCATCCGCCCACATTATCACCTGCTTTTTAAATAAAAGGGGGATGGTTTTTATGTCAAAAAACCTTTCTATGCTTTTTTTAATAAATATGTTGTGTACGTTTTGGGGGGAGTTTTTCTTTGATAAACTGTCAAATGTTTTCGCGTCTTCTTCGTTCCACATTCCCATGCTTTCATGGTTTAGCCCCACATAAAGGTTATAGCCGAAGCTGTTTTTCGCGCAGCTTTGCCCTATTCTTTTTTCCGTGTAATAGTTTAAGGCGCTAAATGCCGCAAAAAAGGATATAAGCAATAAAAACAAATTCACAATTCTTTTAAAATTCATCCTGTAGCGCAAAAACTCGTAAATCAGGATTGAAGCTATAAAGATGATTGAAACAGGCCTTATGAAATTTGAAAGGGCAAAAAATAAGCCGCTTAAGATATAAAACGCCGCCCTTTTTTTATTAATAAGGTATAAATAAATTGACAAAGCCAAAAAGAAAATGTGGAAATTTTCAGTTGCAACAAGGGACACGGGATAGATTAAATTGGGGCAAAAGGCCAAAAAGGCCGCGGCGCACCTTTTCCCTTTGGGGTTTACTTTTTCAGTGATTTTATAAACTAAATAAACCGTTGCCGTCTGGGAAATTACGTTTAATATTTTAGCTACAATGAGTTTATCCCCAAACAGTGTAAAGAAAAAGGAAAGGATTGTGGGATACCCTATTACATGGGGAAAGAGGGCGATATATTCGTTATATTGGGTTTTGCCTTGTGATAATGCTTTTGCTAAATTATAATATGTTAAAAAATCGGACTCGGGGGCGGGGTTTACAAAAATGGCAAAAATCAAGCGGATGGCAAAGGCGCAGGCAAGGATTAAGGCAAGATACGCCCCCTCCCCTAAAGGCTTTAATATTTTTTTGGCGTTAATTTGCAAAACAAAAAAAAGGGAAAAAAATAAAATCCCTAAAATTTTACCTTCTAAAATAAGATAGGAAAAGCTCAATGCAAGCGCAAATACAAAAAACGCCGTGCAGAGTTTATTTATAACTTTCACCATTTTTATCCCACCGCAAAACAAAAAAAGGTTGCAATTTTTTGCAGCCTTATTATTTGTATTTTTGCGTTTATTATGTAACGGGTAAACAAGGTATAATGCTTTGACACAAAAAATGCCGCATGTGAACCCATACGGCATTTTACACGGGCAATACCCCGTTTTTATAACGCTTACTCCTTTGTGGCTTTTGCCATTTTGGATACATATTCTTTTACCAAGCGTATTTTTTCTTCCTTATCTTTCCCCTCTTTAATCAGCGCAACCACCGCGCTTCCCACAATTATTCCGTCGGCGTATTCCCTCAAAAGCTTAGCCTGCGTTTCATCTTTAATACCAAAGCCCAAACATTTTGGGATTTTGGCGTACTTATTTATCTCATCAAAAAACGCCTTAAAGTCCGTTTCAAATTTATCGCGTGCGCCCGTTACCCCCAAAGAGGACACGCAGTACAAAAACCCTTTGGCGGATTTTGCGATTTTTTCAATCCTGTCATGGCTTGTGGGGGAAATTAGTGATATCTGGTACACATTGTACTTTTCTTCATATTCCGCTATTTCGCCAGATTCCTCATAGGGCAAATCAGGGATAATTACCCCGTCAATCCCATATTCCTTGCAGGCTTTAAAAAACCTTTCAAGCCCGTATTTAAAGAGGCTGTTATAATACATTAAAAACACAAGGGGGATTTGGCTTTTTTTTCTGATTTTCCCAACCGCGTCAAAGATTATATCCAAATTCACCCCGTTTTTTAGCGCCCTTGCGTTTGCCTCCTGAATAACGGGGCCTTCCGCAATGGGGTCGGAAAAGGGTACCCCCAGCTCGATTAAGTCGGCGCCCGCCTCTTCCATGGCAAAGACTAAATCCATGGTTGTGCCAATATCAGGGTCCCCCGCGGTGATAAAGGGGATGAAAACCTTTTGCCCCTTTTTATCCAAAAACATTTTATCAATCCTGTTCATTAAACTCTACCCCCAAATATTTCGCTACGGAATAAACGTCCTTGTCGCCCCTGCCGGAAAGGCAGATTATCATTATTTCATCCTTTGGAAGTTTTGGCGCCATCTTTATTGCCTGCGCCACCGCGTGGGCGCTTTCAACAGCGGGGATTATCCCCTCGGTTTTGGTTAGATAGCAAAAAGCGTCAACCGCCTCTTTATCGGTTACGGGATAATACTGCGCCCTCCCTGTTTTGTGAAGGTAAGCATGTTCAGGCCCGATACCGGGGTAGTCAAGGCCCGCGGAAATGGAATATACCTCCTGGATACCGCCGTATTCGTCCTGCAAAAAGAGGGACTTCATGCCATGGAGTACCCCCACTTCCCCTTTTGAGATTGTTGCGGCGTGATACGGCGTGTCAATGCCTTTCCCCGCGGCTTCCGCGCCGATTAGTTTCACGGACGGCTCACCGATGAATTCGGCAAAGCTTCCTATGGCGTTGCTCCCGCCGCCTACGCAGGCGATTACATAATCAGGGAGCCTTCCCTCTTTTTCTAATATTTGCTCCTTCATTTCACGGCTTATTACCCTTTGAAACTCCTTAACAATGGCAGGGTACGGATGGGGGCCTACGGCGGAGCCCAGCACATAGAAGGTGTCCCCGGCGTGTTCCGCCCATGCCCGCATAGCCTCGTTGCAGGCGTCCTTTAGTGTCCCCGTGCCGCTTTTTACGGGGGTAACTTTCGCGCCTAAAAGGTTCATCCTAAACACGTTTAGTTCCTGCCGCTTTGTGTCCTCTTCCCCCATAAACACTTCACATTCCATGCCGAAAAGTGCCGCCGCCGTAGCTGTGGCAACCCCGTGCTGGCCTGCCCCTGTTTCGGCGATTACCTTTTTCTTTCCCATTCTTTTGGCTAGAATAATTTGGCCCAGCACGTTATTGATTTTATGGGCGCCTGTGTGGTTTAAATCCTCGCGTTTTAAATAGATTTTACATCCGCCCAAGTCTTCGGTCATGCGTTTTGCGAAGTACAAATTGGAAGGGCGGTTTGCGTATTCCCTTAAATAAAAATTAAATTCTTCCCAGAATTTTTCATCTTTTATGGCCTTTTCAAATTCAGCCTCAAGTTCTGATAGCGCGTTCATAAGGGTTTCAGGGGCGTACTGCCCGCCGAATTCCCCGTATCGTCCTTTTTTCATGGTCCTACTCTCCTCGAATCAGCTTTATGATTTTTGCAGTTTTTCCGCCATCCTTGCGCCCGTTACTTTCAACCCCGCTTGAGATATCCAGCATGTAGGGGGATAGTTTCAAAGCTTGCGAAACATTATCCAAATTTATCCCGCCCGCTAAAATTATGTCTTTATAAATTTTTACATCAACAAGGGACCAGTCAAATTTTTCGCCGCTTCCGCCAAACACGCCCGTTTTGTAAGTGTCAAGCAGGATTCTGTCGGCAGGTATTTTTGAAAAATCCAAACTCATTCCCTCTTTTACCCTTACGGCTTTCCAGATTTCCGCTTTGGTTTTTTCTTTTAGCTTTTTTATATATGAGTCATCTTCGTCCCCATGCAGCTGGATGGCGTCAATGTTTACATTATCTATTATTTTTAAGATTTTTTCAATACTTTCGTTGACAAAAACCCCCGCGGTTTTAATTTGTGGGTGAAGGCGCCCTTTTAATTCCTTTGCCCGATCCTCCGTTACCTGCCTGGGGCTTTTCGCGAATACAAAGCCAATATAGTCGGGCAAACATTCGTTTAAAATATCAATGGTTTCAAATTCCCAAATCCCGCAAATTTTTACCTTTGTCATACCATGCTCCTTAAATTGCGTACTGCCTCTTTTATATCATCCTGCCGCATGAAGGCCTCGCCAATAAGCGCGGCGCTCACCCCCAAATTTTTGAGGTATTTTAAATCATTTGGTGTCCTGATGGCGCTTTCTGAAACTATAATTGCGCCTTCGGGGGCGTAATTTAAAAGACGCCCGGTGGTTTTTATATCCTCGCTGAAAGTCTTTAAATCACGGTTGTTTATCCCGATTATTTCCGCGCCAATACTTGCCGCCCTCTCCATTTCCTCTTTGTCGTGTACTTCCAATAAAACGGAGAGGCCTAAGTTTTTTGCGAGGGTATAAAATTTCTTTAGTTTATCATCATCCAAAACTGCCGCAATCAAAAGTATTGCGTCCGCCCCGATTGCTTTGGACTCATAAACCTGGTATTCGTCAATTATAAAATCCTTCCTTAAAATGGGGATGTTTGTGATTTCCCTCACCTTTTTTAAATAATCAACGCTTCCCAAAAAGTAGTCTTCCTCGGTGAGTATGCTTAAGGCTTCAACTTTTGCTTCCATATAGCTTTTGGCAATATCTTGGGGGGAAAAATCCTTCCTGATTACACCTTTTGAAGGGGAAGCTTTTTTGATTTCGGCAATTATTGATATGCTTTTTGAAATTGCCTCTTTAAAATCCAGGGGGGTCCTGTCAAGGGCTAAGGTTTCAAGGGGCGCCCTTCTTTTGGCTTCCTCAACCCGCCCTTTCTTTTTTTTGCAAATTTCATCCAAAATCATACCGCAAGCTCCCCGCTTAATTTTTTTAGCGCAAGCATTTTTTCATAGGCTTTGTTGGAGTCAATGGCATACTCGGCCATTTCAATCCCCTCTTTAATGCTTCCCGCCTTTCCCGCCGCGTAAATCGCGCAGGCGGCGTTTAGCACCACTATATCCCGCTTGGGGGATTTTTCCCCTTGTAGTACCGACAGGGTAAATTCCCTGTTTTCATAAGCTGAGCCGCCTTTTATGTCGGAAAGGCTGGCCCGCGCAATGCCGAAGTCCTCGGGCTTTGCGATATAGTCAATGACTTTTCCTTCTTTGATTTCAGAAACCTTTGTTTCCCCAAAAGTTGAAAATTCGTCCATGCCCGTGTTCATATCGCTTATAACCATGCCCTTTTCCACTCCCATATTAAGCATTGCGTTGGCTATGGGATGTGTTAAGTTCGGGTTATACACGCCGACTACCTGGTACTTTGCCCCTGACGGGTTTGAGATGGGGCCGAGGATGTTAAATATGGTTCTTATATTTAGTTCGCTTCTTACTTTCGCCACGGTTTTCATGTGGGGGTGGAAGTTTTTGGCGAACATAAACCCAATCCCGATTTCTTCCACGCATTTTTTAACATTTTCGGGAGAAAGGTTTATGTTTATGCCCAATGCCTCAAGCAAGTCCGCGCTGCCGCTTTTTGAAGAAATCGCCCGGTTTCCGTGCTTTGCGATGGGTACTCCCGCGGCGGCAATCACAAAGGCGGCGGTGGTGGAAATGTTAAAGGTGTTTGTGCCGTCCCCGCCCGTTCCCACGCAGTCGATGTATTCCTTTAAATTGGGCTTTATATTTATGGCTTTTTCCTTCATTTTTTTAGCGCAGCCCGTGATTTCGGAAATGCTTTCGCCCTTATTTCTCAAAGAGATTAAAAAGGCCGCCACCTGCGCTTCCGTTGCCCCCCCGTCCAATACCTCGTCCATTACCTGATACGCTTCGCTTTCTGATAAATCTATCCTGTCAACTAATTTTTTTATAGCTTCCTTGATTATCATTTCAATTCCTCCCTTTAATGCTTAAAAAATTCTTGATGATTTCAATCCCAAAGGGGGTCAGCACCGACTCGGGATGAAACTGGATCCCGTAGGTGTCATATTTTTTATGCTTTATTCCCATAATAAGGCCGTCATTGGATTTTGCAATTATATCGAATTCCCCAAGTCCAACATCTTCCAAAATCAATGAGTGGTATCTTCCCACTTCGATTTTTTCAGGCAAGCCCCAAAAGATGGGAACGCGGGTATCTATGTTTATAAAATCGCTTTTCCCGTGCATGAGATAGGGGGCTTTCACAACCCTTCCCCCAAAGGCCTCGCCAATCCCCTGATGGCCCAGGCACACCCCTAAAAGGGGGATCCGGGGGGCTGCTGCCTTTATTAAATCAAGCATTATGCCCGAATCTTTTGGGTACCCCGGCCCGGGGGAAAGGATAATGTGGCTTGGGTTTTTGGATAATACCTTATCCACTGTGATTTTGTCGTTTCTAAAAACCTCAACACCGGGGTTTATTGTGCCAATGTATTGATATAAATTGTAGGTAAAAGAATCGTAGTTATCCAAAATCAAAATCATATGAAATCCCCCTCCTCAATTGCCTTAATCATGGCTTTTGCCTTGTTTTTGGTCTCCTCGTATTCCAGGTGGGGGATGGAATCTGCCACAATTCCCGCGCCCGCCTGAATCAGGGCGAAATTGTCCTTGAAAAACGCGGTCCTGATTGTTATACAGCTGTCGAGGTTTTGGCAAAAGGAAAGATAGCATATTGCCCCGCCATATACCCCCCGCTTTACATTTTCCAATTCATCTATGATTTCCATTGCCCTCACCTTTGGCGCCCCTGTCAAGGTGCCCGCGGGAATGGTGGCTAAAAGCGCGTCAAGGGGGGTTTTATCCTTTCTTAAAATACCTGTTACATCGCTTACCAAATGGATTACATGGGAAAAACTTTGCAAATATTTAAGCCTTGAGACTTTAACCGAGCCAAATTCCGAAACCTTTCCAATGTCATTTCTCCCTAAATCCACAAGCATTACATGTTCCGCGTTTTCCTTGGGGTCGGAAAGGAGTTCTTTTCCTAAAACTTCGTCCTCCTCATCATTTTTTCCCCGCTTTCTGGTTCCCGCAATCGGGCAGGTGGTAATTATGCCGTCTTCAACCCTCACTAACATTTCAGGTGATGCCCCCACGATTTTATACTCGTCGAATTGGAGGTAGTACATATAGGGGGAGGGGTTTATAATCCTCAGCGCCCTGTAAACATTAAGGGGGTCCACATTGGTTTTTATTTTAAATCTCTGTGAGAGCACCACCTGGAAAATGTCGCCGTTTTGGATATACTCCTTTGCTTTATTTACGATAGCGCAAAACCCATCTTCTGTCATATTGCTTTCAATCTGGGGGGGTATGCGGTTTTTTGTGTCCTTGTTTTGAAAATCATACGCCCGCTTTTCATAAAGCTCGTTTTGTATTTCGATTATCCTTTTGGTTGCCCGCTCGTACTGTTTTTCTATATCCTCTTTAACGTGCATATTTACAATGATGATAAGTTTTTGCCTTATATGGTCAAAGGCGATGATTTCATCGGTGAACAAAAAGTGAAGTTCCGGTATTTTTATATCCTCACGCGGCTCATTTTTTAAATCCTCAATAAGCCTTACGGCGTCGTAGGAAAAAAAGCCCACCGCGCCGCCTGTAAATGAAGGAAATCCCGGGATTTTGGGGGATTTGTATTATTCCATAAGCTCTTTTAGCTTTCCGATGGGGTCTAGCTTATACTCCTTTTCTTCCCCGCTGTAATCTTTAATTACCACTTTGTCTTTGTATCCTTTAAATATTAAAAAGGGATTTCTTCCGATGAATGAATACCGCTTTTTGGACTTGCTCCCTTCTACGCTTTCTAAAAGGAAACAGTTGTTATCCTTTTTGAGTTTTAAAAACACGCTTATGGGTGTGTCCAAATCCGCGTAGTATTCGTACATGACGGGAATAATGTTATAGACTTTTGCGTATTCGCATACTTCTTTAAGACTTGGATAAAACATAATAAAAAAAGCCTCCTTCCACCCGGAAGAAGACATGAGACGACAAATTTTAGATACACAAAAAGTGTATGGCGGTATTAAATTTTACCTCGTCAATCTCATCTCATCTTCCTAAGCTCTTCTCATCTCATCTGGTTTTATTATATTCCATGCACAATCTTTTGTCAATAAAAATGGGTTTGGCATATTGTACTATATTTTTTGTAAGCCATGCCCTGTTTTTGATAAAGTAAAACAAAATTACCTTTTTTAGGCACAAGAAATGCCGCGGATTTCGCGGCATTTCTTATTAATAAAATATTCTTGGGATTTCTTCGGGTATATCGTTTGTTACTTCCATTTCGCCCGAGGCCACAAGATAGATTTCAGAATTTGCCTTCTTTACCCCTTCAATAAAATCGTAATAGGGTTTTTGGCACACGTCAACAAATCCGATTTGATAGTTTTCGCCGTCAAACCTGCCAAGATAGCCTTGGTCGTTTAGAGTGAAGTAGTGGACCCCCACGCAGAAGGGGTGGCTTACCGCGCGGTGCATATATCTTCTATACGCTTCACCCCTGTCCTTTTGGTTTTTTACCGCCCTTATCCCCGTGGCGTCAAGGCCGCGGTCTAACGCACCGAAGTGGAATTCACCAATCATAACGGGTTTATTAACCCGTTTCACGATTTCTTCAATGCTTCCGTAGGGGTCCATGTCGTAGCAGTTAAAGGAGAAGATGTCAAAGTATTCGCTTCCCGCGATTATCGCGTCGCTGGAAAGCCACGCGTACCTCAAGCCTAAATTCAGGTGGTTTTTGTCAATTTCTTTAATTGCCAAAGCGGGCACTTTGGAGTATTCCCTGATCATTTCCTTTGAAAAATCCCATAGGTCCTCAAGCGCCTCTTTTGCCCTGTCTTTAACCTTAACCGGCCTTTTTAGTTCTTCAAAGGTTTCATAGCCTGACTTCCACGCCTCGTTTAACTTGTCAATGGTTTTGTATTTATTTTTATAAAATTTCACAAGCTCATCTTTTGAGTGGAAGTCCTCATCCTTTTCAAGCATTACCGCCGCGATATTTAAGTTGTTCACAAAGGCCCAGTTTGGCTCGTTGCTCATAAAGTAGCCGATTAAATATTTATCGTCCTTATAGGGCTCATGCTGTTTCGCGTAATCTTTTGCGCTCTGCCTGAACTCTTCGGAAAACACGTCGGGAAAATCCCTGAATATTTTCTTTTGGGTGGTGGGGTAGCCGTGGAATATGTGGACATAGGGGATTTTGCTGTTTTTCTCAAAATTGGGGTCCGACCAGCAGGCAACGGTGTTAATCCCCCATTCAATCAATCTTCTTTTGGTCATGTGGGTCCATTTTTCGTACCATTCTTCACCGAAAGCCCTCATTAGGTTTAATTTGTGAAAGCTCAACATTGTAGGTTCCCTGTCCCCCCACCTTCGCCACGCGCCGCTTAAAAATTCCCCTTCTTTTTTGGGAAGGTAGTCGCAAAAAGACTCAATTCCTTCCAAATTGCAGTCCCCGTCAACTCCTACGCAGTCAAGGCCCGAGCTAATAAAGGCATAGCCGTCGGGGTCTTTTAAATACCACCTTTTCCCATCGTGTTCCAACGCAAAAAAGCCTGTGGGCTCAAACCTTTTGGACAAGTCCCCGCCGTAAGGGCTTCTTCCTTCCATTTGGGGGCCGATTTCCTTTTGGGCCTCACGCTTCATGAATTCAATCATTTCATCAATGGACTTGGTCTTTCCTTCCCAGCTGGAAAGTTTCTTTTGCCCAAGCTCATCCACAAGTTTTACGTCGTCAACAAAAAATTCCGGGACTTGTTTTGAAATATAAAAATCAGAGATTAAGAATTTTACTTCCTTTGGGGCTTTTTCGCTGGTTATGCAAAACTTGGTCAAATCCTCAAGGCTCACAGGCCTTCCCAAAACAACGGTTTTTAGTTTCCCGGGGGTTCTTCTTAAAAACAGCACTTCCCCTTCGGCAGCGGTTATGGG
>JAAYMJ010000186.1 GCA_012521455.1 Clostridiaceae bacterium | reverse complement strand
TTTTCAGTGGTGCCGACGGAAAGGGAGTCAATGTTAAAGCCCCGGCGGCTGAATAACCCCGTCACTTTGTTCAAAACCCCTGCCCTGTTTTCAACAAGCACTGACAACACATGCTTTTGCATATAAATCATCCTTTCAATTAAAGTGTGCTAAAGAACGGGTCCACCATTACCTCAAGAAGGTACGGGCCCTCATGGGACAAACATTCCGCGATTGCCTCTTTTACTTCGCCGTTATGCTCAATCCTTTTTGATTTTATCCCGTAGGCCTGCGCAAAAATATTAAAATCAGGGCTCCCGTTTAGTTTTACGCCGTTTAGCCTTCTGTTGTAATGGTTGTTTTGGATTTCCGTAACCATTCCTAAATAGCCGTTATTGAACAGTATTATTTTTATGTCAAGGTTTTCTGAAACAATTGTGGCAAGCTCTAACCCCGACATTTGAAAACCGCCGTCGCCGCAGATTACGATTGTCTTTTTGCCGTTGGCAATTTTGGCCCCTATTGCGCAGGGGATACCGTATCCCATGGTGCCAAGCCCGCCTGATGTAAAGAATTGGGAGTTTGTCCCAATATCAATGGTGTTTGCCGTCCAAATCTGGTTTTGGCCCACGTCCGTTACGATATTGGCCCCGTCTTTTATATGTTCGTTAATGCAGGAGATTAAATATTTGGGGTTTACTTTTGAGGTGTGAAGGTCAAATTCCGCCTTTTCCTTCATTTGGGATTTGGCAAAGGCCTCATGCTCCTTATTTTTTTCACACCTTTCTAAAAGCTCTGAAATTGCGTTTTTCACATCGCCCACAATGGGGATGTCCACCGAGATATTTTTCCCGATTTCAGCAGGGTCAATGTCTATGTGGGAAAACAATGCCCCTTTTACTGAAATTGCCGAGGGGCTCATGGCCCTGTCCCCTACGCGGCATCCGAAAAGCACCACCATGTCGGCGCTATTTATAAGGCGGTTTGCGTTCCTTTCCCCATGCTGGCCAATCATGCCAAAACAAAGGGGGTGGGATTTGGGGATTGCGCCTATGCCCATAAGGGTTGTTACCGCGGGGATTGAAAGATTTTCGCATAGTTTTACGAATTCTTCCCTGGCGTCTGAGGAAATCACGCCCCCGCCCGCCACAAACACAGGCCGTTTTGATTTTTTCAAAGCGGAAACCAGCTTTTTAATCTGAAGTATGCTTGGGTTTACCGTGGGTTTGTATCCCCGTATATCCACTTTATGGCAGGGCTTGTATGTAACTTTTTCCTTTTGGACATCCAAGGGAATGTCTATTAAAACCGGGCCCGGCCTTCCGCTTTTCGCGATGTAGAAGGCTTCCGCCACAATCCGGGGTATGTCCTGGGCGTTTTGAACCATGTAGTTTTGTTTGCAAAACGGGGTTGTGGCCCCGATTATATCCACTTCCTGAAAAGCGTCGGTCCCCACTAGGTTGCGGTTTACCTGCCCTGTGATTGCGACAATGGGTATGGAGTCACCATAGGCTGTGGCAATCCCTGTAATTAAATTTGTCGCGCCCGGCCCGCTGGTGGCAAGGCACACCCCTACCTTTTTGCTGGCGCGGGCGTACCCGTTTGCGGCGTGGGCCGCGCTTTGCTCGCACCGTGGCAAAATATGCTTGATATTATGGTTTAGCATGCTGTCGTAAATGGGAAGGTTTGCAGCCCCGGGATAGCCGAATATATGAGTAACACCGTTACCGGCAAGTGACATTATTAAGCTTTCCGCGCCGTTTACTATCATAAAAACTCCCCTTTTGCGTTTTTATTATTTTAGTATACCACAGCAAATTGAAACTAACAACATTTTAGTGCATACTTCACATTCTTTTGTATTTGTTTTTTGCAATATGCTTAATTTCAGATATTGCGCGAACTTTCGCATTGTTGCAATTGACAGGGTTTTTATTTGATTATATAATTATTTTATAACTACTTTAAAATAAATTGAAGGAGGAGCCCTATGAAAAAAATACTGACGCTGATTTTGGCGCTTTGTTTTATACTTCCGCTAATGCCGGCAAGTATCGCAAGCGCTGATAACAAAATTGAAATACCTGTGCTAAAGCATGTGTATTTCAGCCACAATGGGGAATTTAGGGAAACCGACGGGGACAACCTATTAATTTCCATTGCAAACGCAAATGACCATCCTACTTGGGTGGGGGCTAAGGAATTTACTGACAAAGACGGGTCAAGGATAGTTCAAGACAGCCTGGCTGGTACCCCGTTTGGTTCAGCAAGGCACACCATTTTAACTTTCCAAGTGCCTGAAGGCGTTAATCCTGACGAAATTGCCAAAGCTACCTTATATGTTACAGTAAAAAACGTTAAGCAGACCACTTCAAACTCAAGGCTTTCCGTATATGGCAACAGCATCAGGCAGTCCTGGACAATGGCAGACGGCATGGGCGTTTTCGGCGCAACCGTAACTGACTCAGGTTTGTCAAGATTGCCCCTTTTAGGCTTAACTGAGCCAATTAAGACAGGAAACCAGACCGAGGAATCCCCATCAAATGAGACAATTACAATGACTTCAATTATTTTTACCGAATACATACAGCAGTGCATAAAAGACGGGTATACCGAAATTTCACTAAGGCTTGCAAACACATTGGGCGGTATTAGGATTTACGATAAAAACACAGCTAATCCCCCCAAATTAGTCCTTGAATTCGGGGATGTTACCTCCGTCAAGGTAATCAGGGTTTTAAAAGACGATGACAGCGTTGTAAGCTCGGAAGTTTTATCCACGGTTGGAAACCAAATTGTGGGCTCGACTTTTGAGTATAAGGAAACACCGCAAAATTACATAACAGTTGGCAATGACATATATCTGTTTGACAGCGCTGAATCTGTTTTGGTAACAGAAGTTTTAACAGGCGGGGCAAGTGAGATTAAATTGGTTTATAAAAAATTAAATGATTTAAATATGTATGAGGGATATATGCTGGCCGATGAAGGCGCTTGGTGCTGGTTTGCGGACCCGAGGGCGCTTCATTATGAAAACGAGGACGGTTCAATTAATAATACCTACATTGGATATATTGACGTTCACGGGAATATTAAGGCTATGCAATACAACCACAATACAGGGAAACTGGATGAAGTGCTAATCCGTTCAAACATCCAGCCCGACGACCACAATAACCCAACTTTCCTTGTGCTTCCTGACGAAAGGATTATGATGTTTTATTCCCGCCACACAGACGAGCCCTGCATTTGGTACAGGGTATCCCGCGAAAAAGGCGACATTACCACGATGGGGCCTGAAAAGAAACTTGTAACGAAGGAAAACACCACCTATCCTTCACCATTTATTCTTTCCGCAGACCCCGACCACATTTATATTACATGGCGCGGGATTAACTGGCACCCGACAATCGCGAGAATCCCCATCCCTGATGAAAACGGGGACACGGATTTTGACTGGGGCCCGTACCAAATCGTTCAATCCACAGGCGCAAGGCCGTATGCAAAATACGCATCAAACGGCGTGGATAAGATTTATATTACCTATACCACAGGGCATCCTGACAATGAAAACTCCAACTGGGTATACTTTGGGCAAATTGATATTACCGATTTAACCTTGAGGGATATCAGGGGAAATATATTGTCAACCATTGCAAACGGGCCGTTTAATGTAAATAAAAATCAAAGCTTTTACAATGTAAACTATGTTGTTGACAATTCCGCAATGCGAAACTGGGTATGGCAAATCACGGTTGACGAATATGGCAACCCTGTAATCGCTATGGTTGAAATCAATGACTCGAAAGATTTGCACAAATACTATGCAATAAAATGGAATGACTATTCCTGGACAAAGACATTCCTTGCTTACGCAGGCGGGCATTTCCACCAGACAAGCGGGCTTGAGCTCTGCTACAGCGGCGGCCTTGCAATTGACCCGGCTAACCCGAGGGTATTCTATACTTCCATACCCATTCAGGGCGTGTTTGGCAATGTATATGAAATTGTAAGATACACGCTAAACGAGGACTTTACCGAAGTTATAGCCATCGAGCAGATTACCCAGAATTCAAGAAAGAACAACGTAAGGCCATTTGTTATCCCTGGAACGGATGAAGATGATGAGTTAAGGCTTGCGTGGATGTATGGCGACTACTATGACTGGATTGTAAGCTCAGCCCGTCCAAACGGCTTCCCGACAGAAATCCACACAAATATTGAATTGTCCTTAGGGGATGTTAACTTACAAGACGGCTGCGTGTTAAGTGAAGATTTTTCCGATGATGTGGAAGGAACCGCAGAAGTTGATGAGGGCGTCTTGGTGTTGGATAGCCCTGACAAATATGCAGAATTCAATGTGGAATCTTCGGATGAATTTACTGTTGCGCTTTCACCTTTTGTCAACCATTCATTGTTTGGCGGGGATATCATCCAGTTGGGCAATGTGACATACGGAATTGATGGGGAAACCCTATATCCATACATTAAGGTCGGGGATGAAATTTATTCATCTTCCAACAGGTTTGGAACCAGTGATATTTGGCAAACCTTTGATAGAGGCACAAACGGGCAATACGGCTACTCGCTTTATAAATTTGTAAATGTATCCTTAACCTATGACGGCCAATATTTAGTTTCATATGTAAACGGATACCTTGACCAAAAAATCAAGGTGGATAACTTAAGATTTGACAGCATTAAAATCGGCGGTTTTGACGGCTGGGTTGAAGATTTGTATGTTTATGACAGGGTATTAAACCAAGCTGAAATTAAACAGCTAAATAAAATTGCAACAAACTATGTATTAGACATCAAGCTCTCAACTTTTGGGGACTTGAGGGGAATTAATATCCCAAGCGTTATTACTTCGGATATTTTACTACCCAGCAAATCCCTGCTCGGAAACACCATTACCTGGTCAAGTTCAAATACGGATGTGCTTTCAAACGATGGTATCGTAACACCTTCGCAAGAAGATACAATAGTTATCCTCACAGCTACAATTGGCGGGTACAGCCGTGAAATTGAAGTTTTGGTGCCAAAGAGAAATATTAAAAATAACCTTATCCTAAATTACAAGTTTGAGGCAAGCGACCTTTATGAAAAAGACGGGGAAAGATATGTTATAGACAGGTCAGGCAACGGATATGACGCAAAAATCTTAGGAAATGCTGTTATAGACGGGACATTGAATTTGACCCAGAATACCCCTGCGGGATGGGATACAAACGGTTATGCCCTAGCTCCCGATGTGGGCCTTGAAAATATGAGAAGCTACACCTTCGTATCAAAGGTTAAGCTTACCTTAAACCAAGGCTTGCCAAGAATTTATGACTTTGGTACCGGGGCATATTACAGCGTATTCTTAAGGGCAAATTCATTCTCCGCAGGTATTAAGTGCGACTCAACATTGCTGTTGGATTCCCCGACACAGCTTCAAGTGGGTAAAGAACACACCGTTGCGGTAACTTATGACGCTAAAACCAAATTAACCACTATTTACCTGGACGGTGTAGTGGTTGCACAAGACACAAATATTACCCATGAAGTAAACAAAATCGTCGGAAATGAAAGAAACTACATTGGAAGAACCCAGTGGCATGATCTTACCGCGACAACAACTACGATTTAACGGGCTACATTGACGATTTTTATATGTTTAATACCGCGCTGACCCCCGAGGAAATCGCAAGCCTTGCAAACGATGAGGTTATTGTTTCATTAGAGCAGGGCGAAAGCGGCTATAAGGTTAAAGTAACAAACGGATCACTTAGGGATATTAACAACGCTACAATTTATGTGGCAAATTATACACAGGGCGGCGAGCTAATCAGCGTTCAGAAAGTGGATGTTGACAGTATCTTAGCTCAAAGCGAATATGAAACAGGTGAAATTGTACTAAACAGTGCTAACTCATATGTTGTAAAGGCTTTCTTATGGGATGAAAACTTAATGCCGTATAGCAGCAGCGCTGTTTTGCAGGTACCAAAAGACCTTTCGGGCGAATGATAAAAAAAGCGGAAAAGCCAAAGCTTTTCCGCTTTTTTTGATATAATGCCTTGCCATAAAAAGGACAAAAAACGCGCCGGCCGGCGCGTTTTTTGTTTTACTTTTTAGTTTTTTTGTCATAATCAATTGTAAGTTTTAATACTACCCCGCTTAAGGTAATGAGGGCAATCAGGTTTGGTATTACCATAAGGCCGTTTAAAATGTCCGCCATATCCCAGATTAAATCGACTTTCAATCTGCACCCCGCGGCTACAAGTACGGAAACCAAAACCGCGTAGGGTTTTTCCCCATTCTTTCCAAAAAGGTATTTTACGTTGGCAAGGCCGAAATAGTACCAGCCCACAATGGTGGCAAAGGCAAAAAAGAGCACGCATATTGCAATTAGCACATTCCCCGCGCCCCCAAACACGGTGGAAAAGGCGTGCTGCGTAAGTTCAATCCCCGTTTTGGTGCCGTCCAGTGAGCCTGTGGTTAAAATTGCCAAAACGGTAAAGGGAAGAAGAATTATGGTGTCGATAAAAACCCCCATCATTGCCACGACTCCCTGCTCGCAGGGATGTTTTACTTTCGCCAACGCATGGGCGTGGGGTGTTGAGCCCATGCCTGCCTCGTGGGTAAATAGGCCCCTTGCCACCCCGAAGCGCACGGCTTCTTTTACGGACACTCCCAAACATCCGCCTAAAACCGCTTCGGGTTTAAAAGCGCCAACAAAAATTTGGATGAAGGAAGGTATAATCATATTGTAGTTTTTTAAAATCACAATTAATGAGGCGCCTACGAAAAATACCGCCATAATTGGCACGATTTTTTCGGCAACCGCCACAATCCTTGAAACCCCGCCTAAAAAAACCAAAAGGGCCATGGCGCCTATAAAGGCGCCGGTTACAATTGGCGGGATGCCAAAGGCGTTTTCCATGGCATAGCCCACGGAATTGGCTTGGACCATGTTTCCCATAAGGCCCAATGCTAAAATGATTAAGACCGCAAAAAGCGCGGCTAAATTTTTTCCAAATTTATTCTTAAAGGCGCCCTGTATGTAATAAACCGGGCCGCCCACCACTTCCCCGCCTTTTACGGTTTTATAGTGCTGGGCAAGCGTTGCTTCGGCATAGATTACCGCCATGCCTAAAAAGGCGCTTGCCCACATCCAGAATACCGCGCCGGGGCCGCCTGAAACCATGGCGGTGGCAACTCCCGCCAGATTCCCCGTCCCGATTTGGGCGGCAATGGCTGTGGCTAAGGATTGAAAAGAGGTCATGCCTTCTTTCCCGGCTTTTTCACCCCGCAACGTTACCGAGCCAAAGGTTTTTTTAAAGCTTTGTTTAAATTTCCTGATTTGCACAAAGCCTAAAAGGAATGTGAAATACAGCCCTGCGCCGCATAGGGCAATAATCAAAAATTTGTCCCACAAAAACGCGTGGATAATATCCACAAGCTCTAAAATAAAATCCATATGTTCCTCCAAAAGCATATTAAATATAACTTTTTATTATTATAACGAAACTTTTTCCCTTTTCAATGGAAAATTCAAGAATGTTTCGTTTTTAGCAATTCTTCTTTATAATTTATATGTTTAAAACAAAAACCAAAATGCGGCGCATTTTGGTTTTTGTTTTAATTTTCAACACATTCTTCCGGCGTTTTGTCAAGCCTCAACCCCTTAAAGACGCTTTGGCGCATAAAGCCCGTGGGGGTTTTTTCCATATATTTTACGCTGCATACAAGAAGCGGCTCAAGCCATACGCAACCGGGAATATCCTGAAAATGGGGGTTTGATTTTCCGCATTTTTGGATGATTTTAAAGTCGTGGTTTGAAAGCCCCATGGAAACCTGACCTTTATAAATTAGTTTTTCATCTTTGTATTTTCCAAGTACTAAGCTTGCAACGCCGTTTTCTTTTGGGATATAGCCTAAAATTATAAAATCGTCGTCTTGTAGGTTTTTAATTTTTATCCAATCCTTTGTGCGCTTGCCCATGTAGTATTTGCTTGATTTTTCCTTTGCCACTATCCCTTCCAGGTTTTGCTCTTTTGTAAGGTTAAAAAGGTTTATACCCTTTTCATGTACAAAGCGGGAAATTGAAAGCTCATTTGTTTCGTTTACCGCCTTGTTTAAAAGTTCTTTGCGTTCTAACAAGGGAAGGTGGGTTATTTCTTTTCCTTCATAGTACAAAATATCGTATGCCACAAAGACGATTGGCGCCTTTTTGCCGGCCTGCTCAATATTAAATTTGTTGGTCATAAG
>JAAYMJ010000185.1 GCA_012521455.1 Clostridiaceae bacterium | reverse complement strand
TATTTTTAGATGAAGAAAATAAATGGTTTTTGGAAGGAAATTGATATGTGCGGAAGATATGTGATTGATATTGAAGAAAAGGAAATCAGGGAAATTATCAAAGAAGCGGTAAAAAACACACAGGAAGAAGTAAAGACAGGGGAGATTTTTCCCACCAACAACGCACCAATTTTGGCAAAAGAAAATGAAAAAATAACGCCGCAGATTATGAAATGGGGGTTTTTAAACTTCAAAGGAAGCGGCGTTATAATAAATTCAAGGGTGGAGACCGCCCTTTATAAAAAAATGTTTAAAGAAAGCCTCCTTCACCGCCGCTGTGTGATACCCTCCACGGGTTTTTTTGAATGGAAAAAGGACAGCAGGGAAAAATTTTTGTTTAAAAACCCCGCCTCAAACCTTCTTTATATGGCGGGCTTTTACAACGACTTTTTCGTAGACGGTAAAAAATCAAGAAGGTTTGTAATCCTGACCACGTCCGCCAACGGCTCCATTAGGGAAGTCCACGACAGAATGCCCTTGGTTTTGGAAAAAGACCAAGTGGATATATGGCTTGACAATTCCGAAAAGTCCCTGTATCTGTTAAATATCACCCCCGTTAGTTTAGAAAAAATCAAAGTGGATTAGTTTTTTTGCGTACTTTAAAAAGTACCCCTTTTATGGATTTAAAGATAATCAAAAAATTTTTCCTTTTTGAAGGATGCCGCCTTTATAAATAAAGGGGTAAAATACCCCTTTATTCAAAAAAAGCCCAATTCAAAGAATTAATTATTAGCCGCAAAAATCCAAAAAAAATGCGCCCTGTTGGGCGCATTTTTTTGGCTTTATTTTTAATATTCCACTTCAATCTTTTGAGCTAGCGGCACAAGTGTTGACTTGCTGTGCCACAAGAAGGCTTGTGCGGATTTAGCGCCTTCTTTCGGGGTAATGGTCAAGATTGACTCACTTGTGGACGCTAAATCAATTAGTTTGCCATCTTCATCATATTGAGCCACGATGATAGTATATTCGCCTGCCGGCACGTTTTCAGCCCTTGCGGTTGTGCCGTCGAAGGTGAAGGACATATTGATGCCGGATACCACCTTCACTTCAAGCTTCGGTTTATATGAAGTAATTTCGCTGTGGAATACGCCGTAAGCATCGGCTGAGGTTGATACGATTATGAAGTTTAGGTTTGAATTTGCGTGTTCTTTTAAGTAACCGGTGATGTCAAACTGAACTTCATTAATCACGCCGTCACCTAATGTTGAGGGCAATGTAACTGCCGCAACCGGTGTTAAGCCTTCGGGAACGCCAAAGGTGCTTGTCGCGCCAACCCATTCGCTGCCCAACTCAACGGTGCTTCTGTCCCAATCAGCGCCGAGTTCTTCCACCGCGTAAAGCTCATAGGATCTAGCGGTTGTGCTGTTGTTGTCCGCGCCTGTGTAAACTGAAATTACCGCGCTTATGATATCGCCCTGCGGGATTTCATTTACAAATCCCATCAAGCCGTACATTAACCCTGAGCTTGACCAGGTTCTGCTGTCAGCCATAATGCGGTTCTTATAGTCTTCAGCGTTATGGTGGTTTCTGCCGGTGCTCTTTTGGATTGTAGCGCCGCGGTTAGCGGTCATAACTTTGGTGTCTAAGTTCATTAGCTTATATCGGAGTAGGACTTCTTTTTCAGTGCCATCGCCGACAATACCGCCGCCTTCCACGCCTGTAAATACATATATGGTATTTGCGTCAATTCCGTCAAGTGTTTCGGAATAACCTTCCACCATAGACAAGTTAAATTCCCTGCCGAATGTGAGAAGGATTTCTTCGCTTTCCTTAATGTCAAGGCCGAATTCGTCAACAAACCTTACTGTAACAGGGGACGCTTGAATTTTGCCGTAAACCAATGTAATTACATTGGAATTTTCAGAAACCACAATTGACGGTGTGCTCAATGAGGGCAAATACCCGTAAACATTTCCGTCATGCTGGATTTCTTCGGCAGGCTCAAGCTCAAATTTCACCGAGTCAAAGGACGCTTTTGTTTCAGTTTTGAGAACTTCGCCGCTTGGTGTTACATATTTGATTGTTACGTTTCTCCTTGTAGCCATTTGGGCGATTTCTTGTGGGGTTAGTGCATGGTCGAAAATCTTGTATTCGTCAATGTAACCCTTGAAGTATTCACCGGTTGATTTCCATGTAGCTTTACCAATGTAAAGTATGCTTTCGTTGCCTAATATGGTTCTTAAGTCGTAATTTACTGGAATGCTTGTTGGAACGCCGTTTACATAAAGTGTTGTACCATCTTTTGAGAATACAACCGCAACGTGCTTCCAATCAGTAGTATTTGCAACGCTTATTGCACCCGGCCTTGAGCCGAAGTTGTAATACCTTTCAACAACAATCCTGTTGTTTTGTTCTAAAACTGCAATGTATTTTTCATATGGGTATTGCTGTTCTGATGCATCGGGCGCCGCGAAGAACGGCCAGTTCGGATCGCCTGTGCTGATTGTGTCAACCTTTGAGTAGAAGGATACGGTGATTTCTTCAAATCCCGTTAGCAGGCTTTCATCAAACAAGTTCTTAACTTCCAAGTAGTTTCC
>JAAYMJ010000184.1 GCA_012521455.1 Clostridiaceae bacterium | reverse complement strand
CAGCCACTTCTTTTTAGACATTGTGGAAAGCGAAATATTTTATGTTGCAATTTTTGACGGTTTTAACGGAACAATTTTTAACCCTGAATATGTCTTAAATAAAGAAAACCAGCTTTCATCATTTATACCGAAAAGCCAGAATTATGAAAAGGTAATCCACATCGCCCAAACCCCCGGCATGGAAATTTATTCGGATATTGTATCGCAAAGATTATTGTGCAGGTAAATTGGAAAATATATATCCTGTCTTGTTCTTGCCATTATAATATGGCATAATAAAAACAAAAACCCAAAGGAGGAAAAAATGGAATTTTTAAAAAATTTGCCCCAGAAACCAAAAAAACTAAATGAGCTGATTTCAGCACAGGCGGGAAGTGTAGCCAGCATGTCCTTATCCAAAATTGATGATGTGCATATGACCCTTTTGGCTTTTTCGCCAGGGGAGGGCATAAGCGAAGAAAAATATGAAAATGATATGTTTTACTACTGCGTGGAAGGAAATATGCAAATTCTTTTGGATAATTCCGCCCATGCTTTATCTAGCGGGGACTGCTTTTTAGCGCCAAGGGGGGTTTTACATGAGCTAAAGCCGGATTGCGGTTTTAAACTGCTTCAAATAACTGTTGGAGGTATTGATATGGATTTTATGAAAAACATTGAAAAATCAAAAGTGATAAAGTTAAAAGACATGGTATCCTATGAGGAAGGAAAAATCATAAGCATTACCCTTGCCCAAAAAGAGCATGTGGGGATAACCCTTTTTGCCTTTGCAGCAGGTGAGGGGGTAAGCACCCATTCCGCCCCAGGGGACGCCATGGTATATGTTTTAGACGGGAAAGCCAATATAACAGTCGGGGACGAGGAATTTGTAGTGGGAGAGGGCGAGACCATTGTGATGCCCGCAAACGTGCCCCATGCGGTAAAGGCAAAAGAAAATTTCAAAATGCTTTTGACGGTTGTAAAATAACCTGCATTTGTGCTTTTTTACCCTAAAAATTTTCTTTTAAAGTTTTAAAATTGTGTGTATTTCAATATTTTTTATTGAAAGATACCGCATTTTATGTTAATATTGAACTAAACCTTGTACTTTTTAAAAGTAAACAATATAAGAAAAAGAAAGAGGGGTAATTTAATGAAAAAAGCCTTAATTTTGTTTTTGTCAGTAATTTTCCTGTTTAATGCGTTTACTTTTGGCGCATTGGCGGAAGATGAAATCAAAGTTACGGTTGATGGAAAACAATTAACTTTTGACCAACCACCCATTATGGAATATAACAGGGTACTTGTTCCCATGAGGGCGATTTTTGAAGCGCTAAATTCACAAATTGATTGGGACGACGCCACAAAGACAGTTACCGCAACTAAAGGCGATGTAGTTGTAAAAGCTACCATAGGGCAGGCTGAAATTATCAAAAACGGCACATCCATAGCTTTAGACGTTGCCCCGGTTATAGTAAACGGAAGAACCCTTGTTCCTGTAAGGGCAGTTTCCGAAGCTTTAGACGCCAAGGTTGATTGGGATCAGGAAACCAAAACCGTAATCATCACATCAGCGCAGGCTGACGAAGATGAAATCACAAGTGGAAGCCTTTATAAGATTACATCGGTATCCACCGGCAAAAACATTTCCATTGAAGGCAAATCCAACGACAACGGAGCAAAACTATTCTTGACCGACGCTAATGATGAAGATTACATGGTTTGGATGTTTGTGTATAACGGTGATGATTATTACACCATCACCAACAGGAAAACCAATTTGGTATTTGACGTTCCCGGCCAAAACAAAAGCCCGGGCGTTATCCTAACCCAGTATTCTTCAAATAACGGGGATAACCAGATTTTTAAACTAATTAAAAACGAAAAAGGAAGCTATTACCTACAAGGCAAACAATCTGGATTATACCTAACAGTAAACGGCTCATACATATCCCAGGAAAACTTCACAGGAAATGACGACCAATGCTTCACCCTAACTTATGTGGGCGAAAGCGGCCTTGTTTTGATGGGCCTTGCCGCGACCCCGTTTGTGGTAAAAGGTGAAGACGCCGTATCCAGCATAAAACTACAATGGAACCAGGTTCCCGGGGCTACTGAATATGAAGTTTACCAATCCAAAAACGGCGGCGAATTTGAACTAATCAACGTTGTAAAAGGAACCCAGCTAAATGTATACGACCTTGCGGTGGGCGTAACATATAAATACCAGGTTAAAGCTAAAAGCAAAAACAAGGTTATAGCAACAGCTACCAGCAAAGAAAACACACCATACAAAGTGCCTGAAAACTTAAATATATACACAAACCTAACCCATTCAGGGTTTAAATGGAAGACTAGCGGGACATTAGTTGACGGCACATATTACAAGTTCTACACCAAAGGCAGGACCGACGGCGGCAGCGGCTTTGGCTCAATCGTTATGCAAACCTCAAAAGACGGTATTAACTTTGGTGAAGAAATCACGGTACTAACCATTGAAGACGTGCTAGCGCATCCCACAAGCGAAGGCCTAAAAGACTGCAAATTTGAAAGCAATAACTTCTTCTATAACCCATATACAAACAAATT
>JAAYMJ010000020.1 GCA_012521455.1 Clostridiaceae bacterium | reverse complement strand
CCTTCGTTTAAGGCTTTCACCAAATCGTCAGTAGCTACCGCGTCCCCCCTTCCCGCGTTTATTAAAATTGCGCTTTTTTTCATAAGCGAAAACCTCTTATAGTCCATTATGCGCTTAGTCTCTGCGTTGCTTGGAAGGCTCATGGCCACAATATCGGCCTTTGGCAGTTCTTCCTCAAGTTTTTCCATGGTATATAATTCATCCACCCATTCAGGCTTATCCGCTATATTTTTTTTAATTCCCACAATATAGCTTCCAAGCGCTTTCATTTTTTTGCCGTACTCGCTGCCGATATCCCCCATACCCAAAATCAAGGTGCGGGAATTATATATTGAGGTAACTTCCCCTTCGTCATGCCAAAGGTGCTCTTTTTGGTTTAGGATATATTTGTTTAGCTTTTTTATCAACAAAAGGGTACCTGCCAGCATGTGCTCGGAAACTGCAAGGCCAAATGCGCCCGTGGCGTTGGTTAATACTGCGCCATTTGGCATTACCCCTTCCTTTAAATAGGGGTCGGCTCCCGCGCTTCCCAATTGAATCCACTTGATTTTGTTTTCGCATTTTAAGAATTTTGGCGGGATATTGCCGATTACGATATTTATATCTTTTACATCTTCCTGTGTTATCCGTTCTTTAAAAATAAAATTTGCCTCAGGATAAGCGCTTTTTAATTTTTCCCTGTGGCGTTCCTCTTTAATTGGCAGCATGACTAAAATATTTATCACATTTTCCATGTTATCACCTTTTTTTATTTATTTTGCCTTATACATAAAAAATACCCCAAAACGGGGTAATTTAAACAAATTTACTATTGTTTACACAAGTTTAATCAAAAGTTATTTTTCATTTAAAATCCGCCAATATTCCGTTTAAAATATTCAGGTATTCCTGTTCCACTTCTTTCATATCCTTAAAGCTAAAGTCAAGTTCGGCGTATTTTTTGGGAGGGGTGCCGCTTAATGAGTAGGTGTGCAGATTTTTAAACTCGTACCAAAGCATGAGGTCGTCAATTTCCTTAATCTGCGCTTTTTCCTCCCCAGTTAAATCATATATGCCGAATTTGTTATAAATCATTTCCTGTATTTCGTTTTCAATTTTTAAATATTCCAAAAGGCGCTCTTTTACAGGGCGGGTTATATCGGATATGTAGGCTTCGCTGGCGTCGTGAAGAAGAAGGGCCAGCAAAACTTTATTGGAAAGCTTGCGCATTTTCCCTTCCTTATAGCAGTTAATACAATGCTGCGCTATGGAATAAAAATGCTTAAAATGACCGTTTGCGCGGCAGATTAGGGAAAGGGCATGGGCTATATCTTCCTTCTTTATATCCTCAATTTTGGGCTCAAAAACGTAAAAATCAACCCCTGTGTATGTGTTTATTCTCCCTTTCATAGAAAAACCTTCCTTGCAGTATCAAGTTCGTATGATTTATTTTATATTTCTTTTTAGATAATGTCAATTAATAATAATTGTTATGGGCATTTTTAGGTACATGTCTTTTTTGGGCAGTTTAGGGCAATAAAAAAACCGGGCTTGCGCCCGGTTTTTTTATTAATATCCGAATACCTTAACTTCGTAAAGTTGTGGTGTGTACCAGTTGCTGTTGGTATTTTGGATTTTAGCGTCTAAAATATTAATCCTTATATATCTAGCCTTGCCTGATAGCTGGTCAACGGTAAATCCGTAGTCTGTGTAGCCCTGTGACTTATCAAGTATCACTTCAAAGTTCTGACCGTCAAGGCTTGCTTCTACGGTGTAGTTGTAGTACGCTTCTGAGCCTTGTACCATATGCCATGAGATTTGAAGTTCAGTAAGCTCATGTACATCTTCTAAATCAACAGTCCAGCTTGAGGGCCATTCTTTGTTTGCAACCCACGCGGTCTGGTAATCCCCGTCGTTTACCTTATACGCGTCATTGGTATTGCTGGAAGCGTACGCGGGTTTGCCTTGGGATAGGTTCCTGCCGTTTTCAACCCTGATTGCGATTTGCCTTTCCGTGTCGTTTAAGATTTCGGTGTAGAAGTCATAGAAGGCAAATCCGTCAGCAAAGGATATCGGGAACATCCTTGTGTGGGTGCTGGTATCTGTTGCGTCCTTCCAACCAAATCTCCAACGATAAGCGTTTAGGAAGTAGGTATCCCCTAGCTTTGAAATGTAGTTGGACTGGCTGGAGAAATTGCTGGTGTTGCCGATGAACTTGGGTTCGCTCCACGGGCCGTTAATGCTTGGCGCGGAGTTATACATGGTTCTTGTCGGGTACCAGCCTGCGGTACCTGATGTGAACATGTAGTAAATACCGTCAACCTTTGTGATACACGGAGCTTCCCTGTGCTGGCCTTTGTTTACAATGGCGGTAAGTTCAACAACGTCGGTCCACTCTTCATTTAGCTTGAAGATTGCGATATCGGAGTTCATGTTGGTTGCGGTGATAATGTACGCGCTTCCGTCGTCATCCATGAAGATGTTTTTATCCCTTGCTTCATAGCCTAAAGGCCTGAAGCTTCCGCCATAAGTCCACTTTTCGCCGGGTGTGCCGTATGCAACCGCAAGCCTTGCAAGTGAGTAGTCGCTTGCTTTTTCAAAGTGGGTCCATAGCATGAATTTGTTTGTATATGG
>JAAYMJ010000183.1 GCA_012521455.1 Clostridiaceae bacterium | reverse complement strand
TTTGACCACGGAACATGGGAGACGGTGAAAGTAAAAAACAAAGCCCAAACCCGATATGTCTGGTACTGCGAAACGGATGGGGAAAAAACCACGATTTACGCAAACTTTCAAGGGCATGACCCAAACAGTGAGCTTGTTGAAATAAATGTGCGGCCCTCTTGTTTTTATCCTGAAAAAACAGGGGTTGACTACATAACCGTATCAGGCTTTGAAATGGCCCATGCCGCAAGCCCGTGGGCGCCGCCCACCGCAAACCAGATTGGCTTAATCGGGCCAAACTGGGCCAAAGGCTGGATAATTGAAAATAATATTATCCATGACGCGAAGTGCAGCGCCATAAGTCTTGGGAAAGAGGCTTCCACCGGCGAAAATTACCGCTCAACAAGGATGGATAAGCCGGGTTACCAGTACCAGCTGGAAGCGGTGTTTTTGGCGGAAAAACTAGGCTGGGGCAAGGAAACCGTAGGCTCCCACATTGTAAGACATAACACAATTTATGACTGCGGACAAAACGCCATTGTGGGGCATATGGGCTGTGTTTTTTCAGAAATTCATCACAACCACATTTATAACATTGGCATAAAGCGGGAATTCTTCGGCTATGAAATAGCGGGGATAAAATTCCACGCCCCCCTTGATACATATATACACCACAACATTATCCACGATTGCACCCTTGGCATGTGGTGCGACTGGCAGACACAGGGAACAAGGGTCTCTAAAAATATTTTTTATGAAAATAACCGTGATTTATACATTGAAGTAAGCCACGGGCCCTATATTGTAGACAACAACATTTTTGCCTCAAAATTTAGCCTCATGAACTGGTCACAGGGGGGAGCATATATCAACAATTTATTCTGCGGGAAAATCGCCAATTTAAAAATCCTAAACCGCGCGACGCCATATCATTTCCCCCATTCCACAAAGGTTAAAGGCTATGCCCTAATCTATGGCGGGGACGACAGGTATTACAATAACATATTTGCGGGGGATGGTTCGGGCACCGCTTATTTTAACGGTCATACCACAAGCCTTGAGGAATACATAAAAAAGGCCAACGAAAGAGTAGGGGATGTGGAAGAATATGAAAAGGTGGGCCAGCCTGTTTATATAAACAATAATGTATACTTAAACGGGGCAAAGGCCTTTGACAGGGAAGAGGAAAAGTTAGTTGACCATGACCACAACCCCAATGTTAAAATTATAAATGAAAAAGACGGGTTATATTTATCAATAAACCTTCCAAAAGGTTTTGATAGTTTCAAGGGTATAATTCATTCCACTGACACCCTTGCGCGGGCAAGGATTGTGGACCAGGAATTTGAAAACCCCGACGGGAGCAAGGTATTCATTGATACTGACTTGCTGGGTGAAAAACACCAAAACGCAACCGGGCCTTTAGCAAAACTAAAAGACGGGGAAAATTTGGTGAAAATATGGTAAAAGAAGGGGCTTTGGCCCCTTCTTTTAAATTTATTTATCCACAAGCGCCAAAAAATGAAATGCTTTTTCCCACGTTTATATAGCGGAAGGATGTGTAGGAAGTCCCACGTTTTATTACTTTTTGTGGATAATCTAAAAATTTACAAAAAGGCTTAATAGCACTGCGGAAAAGTTTTCACATGGGGAAAAATTATATTATTTAAAGACTAAAAGCCGTATCCTGCTT
>JAAYMJ010000182.1 GCA_012521455.1 Clostridiaceae bacterium | reverse complement strand
TGAAAAAAGCCAAATTTAAGTCTTGACAAAATGGGATAATGCAATTAAAATGATTATGTTGAATTTTTTGCACCCGTAGCTCAGTAGGATAGAGCGACTCCCTCCTAAGGAGTAGGTCACAGGTTCGATTCCTGTCGGGTGCGCCATTAAAACACACAATAAAAACACTTTCTTTCTAAAAAAGAGGGTGTTTTATTTTTTTGCCCGCAAAAAATAAAAAGGGGATTTAATCCCCTTTTTTCAATCTTGCGCTTTTTCATTTGTTTCATCTTTGCCGCTTTCATCTTTGAATTCAGCCAGCGCCCAAACCCCGATTGCTAAAAAAAGAGCGCCAAAGCATATTGACGATATGGATTTAAAATAGCTGCCAGAAGTAAAAGGATACAGGCTTATGCCGCTTTTTATAACAAAAAAACTTAAAATCCCGTATATAATTAGGATAATTCCTAAAGCTATGATTAAAATGCTTTTATGCTTTTTATTCATGCCCAACCCGCCGTTTTTTCCCAACAAAACCCCTCCTTTTTGTAAAAACTGTGGGAATTATAGCATATTAGGCTGTAAATGGCAAGAAATTTGAGAAAATCTAGAATAAAAATTTATCATAAGTATTTTACATCCCCGCAATTTGTGATATAATTAACTACACTCTATGAATTTTTGACAAAAGTACATATTGGAGATGCAATAAAATGAAATTTGAAAAAACAGCCCTAAAAAAGTCCGCAAGCGTTTTTATGTTAATTGTTTTGGCGCTTTTGTCAGCCCTCGGCGGGTATGTGACCGCGTATATTAACCACAAACCCATAAACCCGGGCACGGTAAATGAAGGCACATTAGATGAAATAAGCGTCAAAAAGGAAAAAGAGTTAAAAGCAAACATATTGCTTTTAGGAAAGGACGTTGTAAGCGGCGGGCTTACTGACGTAATGATGGTATTTATGGTTAACGTGCCAAAAAATCAGGTGAATGTAATTTCAATACCTCGGGATACTAAAATTAAAGTGAATGGAAAAACCCATAAGATAAACGCGGCTTTTAAAATCGGCAAAGAAGACGGGGCTATAAAAGCCGTAAAAGAAGTTTTGGGAATACCTATCCACTATTACTGCGCAATTGACACAAAAGCGTTTAGGGATATTATCGACGCCCTCGGCGGCGTGGAGTTTGAATTAAAAAGGGACTACGACTATGATGACCCCTATCAGGACTTGCACATCCACCTTAAAAAAGGTTTTCAGGTTTTAGACGGCAAAAAGGCGGAACAGCTTGTAAGATACCGCCACGACTACGCGAGAGGGGACTATCAGCGGATAGAAGTGCAGCAGGAATTTTTCCAAGAGTTAATAAAACAAAAGCTAAATCCGAAATATATCTCAAAAGTGCCTGAAATCTATCAAATTGTCAGCAAAAACATAACCACCAACATGACTGTAATGGATGCAAAAACCCTAGCAGGCGCGGCTTTAAAAATAGGTGTTGAAAACATAAAAACCATAACGCTTCCAGGTGAGGCAAGAATGACAAACGGCGCGTGGTACTTCATTCACGACCCAGAGCAAATCTCAAGCCTGATTGACCGGATTGAAAACGGCGGAACGGGCGGGGATATGGCGGATACCAAAGCAGATTGATTATATGAAGGTGAAATAAAGTGAATATAAAAAAAGCAGTCTTAACAGTCATTTTAGTTATCTTTGCCCTCTTTTCCTGCTATTTGGGCTATTTTACCGCAAAAATCTTACACAGGCCCATGTTTGATACGGGCGACCCCGGACAGGAAGTTGAGGTAGTAAAAAAAGAAGAAAAAAAAGCAACTATTCTACTTATGGGTATAGACAATACCGCAAACCTCACGGACGTGATAATGCTTTTTACCATTGACCCTAAAAACAACATGGTAAATGTCTTGTCCGTCCCAAGGGATACGCGGGTTAAAATAGGAAAAAGGTTTTGCAAAATAAACGAAGCCTATTCCATAGGCAAAGAAGAACAGGCGCTAAAGACCGTAAAAGAGGTAACAGGCCTTCCCATAAACTATTATGTGGTTATAAACACAAGCGCTTTCAGGGAAGTAGTCGACCACTTAGGCGGCGTAAAATTTAATATTCCCCAGCGCATGTACCATATTGACCCCGTTCAGAATTTAAGGATTGACCTAAAACCCGGGGAACAGATTTTAGACGGGAATAAGGCGGAACAGCTTGTAAGGTACCGCGGTTACGCCATGGGGGATTTGGACAGGATAAAAATGCAGCAGCAGCTTTTGTTCGCCTTAATCGACCAAAAACTAAAACTTTCAAATGTGACTAAAATCCCCGACATATTGGACTCAATTAGCGACGACATAAAAACCAATATGAGCCCCCTTGACATTCTAAACTACGGAAACGTGGTATTAAATATCCCCCGGGAAAACATAAAAACCCATACCCTTCCTGGGGAACCCAGAACCATTGACAATATCTCATATTTTATCCCCAATCCTGAAAAGACACTCGCCCTCATAGAGAACGAATACATCCCCAAACCTCCCGAAATCGCCGAGGACGGGGAAGAACAAACCGAAAATTCAAACACATAAAGTGAAGTTTAAAAACTTCACTTTTTTGTTTAATATAGAAAAAACCCATTATATCTGCAACAAGCACAACCGACACAGAATTAAAATCTACTGATTGGTGGTTTTTTAATCTCCAAAGACAAGCATATGATAAGTCTAAAACAGCAAATAACGAACGGGATAAATATAAGGAATATGATAAAGAAAAAAATAGTGTAATAAAGAAAGACGAAACAATAGATACAAGCAAGACAAATATAAAAACAGGTTCGGAAATTGAAATAGACAGGTCAATTACAACGCCAACCGCAAGTAATGGCGAAGCGGTAAAATTAAATGCAAAAGGCATTGTTGGAACAACAGACAACTGGTTGACATACAGGTACATTTTAACAGGGCAAGGCTTAAGTTTGGAAGGAAAAAATCAAAGAATCAAAATTGATATAACAACGAATGATAGCTCAAATCAACATCCTTTTTCTATAAAACAAGGCAACGGAAATGGTAGTTACAACAATGAGGTGTTTTATGTTGATAGGAACGGTAATGTTGTTGCAGAAAATGCAACAATAAGAGTAAACAGGGCAGGTATTACAAATGAAGGAAGTAATGATAATTCCATAAGAATATGGGCGGGCGAAACATATGAAAATAGAAATTCTGCCCCGTTTAGAGTAACTCAAGGGGGAAAGGTTACTGCCACAAATATTGATATTGAAGGTGGCAATATT
>JAAYMJ010000181.1 GCA_012521455.1 Clostridiaceae bacterium | reverse complement strand
CTTGCGAAAATTTCTGCCCCGAACAGCCTCATAAACGACCTTCTGTATGGTTTTTGGTTATAGCTTACTTTAACCATGTAAACGGTGCAGTCCAAACCAAATTCGGCGCACGCAACGGAAAGAGCGCTTCCCCATTGCCCCGCACCTGTTTCGGTGGCTATTCTTTTAATTCCTGATTGTTTGTTGTAATAAACCTGGGCAAGGGCTGTGTTTAGCTTGTGGCTTCCGGTTGCGTTTTGTCCTTCATATTTATAGTAAATCTTAGCCGGTGTATCCAACGCTTTTTCCAAGTCATACGCCCTGTATAGGGGTGTTGACCTGAACTTCTTATACCTTTCCCATACTTCCTCAGGAATTTCAATAAACCTTTCCTGGCTCATTTCCTGTTTTAGGATTTCTTCAGGAAAGATTTTTAAAAGTTCTTGCGGTGTCGCAAGGCCCATAGTTTGAGGGCTGTAAGAGGGGTCCAATTTAAATGGCATATCCGCGTGGATATTGTACCATTTTCTTGGTATCTCCTTTTCCTCAAGCAAAATTTTGACTTTCTGATCTTTACTCATCAATCTCATCTCCTCTAATCTCTGATAAATAGATTTCATTTTGCCTGTTTCCCACAAACAAAATGCTTTAATATATTTTATCTATTTAACAGAGTATTGTCAACAATTTTCATAAAGATAAAAGGTAAATAATAAAATAGTTAAAGATAAAATAATGGGTGTGATGTGGCTTTGTTTGTGTCGGTTGTAATTAAAAAAACCACTTTAGTTATTTTAACCATAATTTTTGTTTTTATTATAATTGCCTCCCTGATATCAAAAGATGTGGTTATCACCTCATCAACCCAGGGTGATTTCATAAAATGGGTTGACTTTACGGTGCCCTATGAGGCGCTGGTTAAGGCTTACACCCTGGACAAAGAATCCTATGGGAAGGAAGTCAAGCTAAACTGGGTGGAAATGCTAAGCTATCTGGCTGCGAAAAACGGGGGCAATTTTAAAAATTATAAAAACAGCCAGCTGGACGCCTTGGCAAAAGAGTTAAGAAGCGGAAAGACCATGGAAGAACTGACAAAGGATTTAAAATACTATCCATACTACCTTGAAGCGTATACCGCGATTTTGGGTAATTTTGTGGGGGAATATGAAATCCAGGTAGGGGTTGATGAAAACGGCGAAAAGATTTGGGAAAAGCGGTACGGCTTAAAAGTGTTTTCGCCAATTGCCAAAAACTTTCCCTACCACCACTATGACGATTTTGGAAACAGCAGGACTTTTGGTTTTAAGCGAAGGCATTTGGGAAATGACTTAATGGGACAGGTCGGCACCCCGATTGTGGCGGTGGAAGGCGGCGTGGTTGAGGCTTTGGGCTGGAACAAATACGGGGGCTGGCGGATTGGTATCCGCAGTTTTGATAAAAAAAGGTATTACTACTACGCCCACCTCCGCCAAAACTTTCCCTATCATAAGAGTCTTCAGGTGGGCTCCATTGTAAAAAGCGGCGATGTCATCGGG
>JAAYMJ010000180.1 GCA_012521455.1 Clostridiaceae bacterium | reverse complement strand
GTGTACATATTTTCCCTGTAATGATACCAGTGCCCGCTTGTTTCCCACAGCCTGCGGTTTAAAATAACGGGGGTGGATATTTCTACATACCCTGCCTCGCGGTGAACTTCCCGCCAATAGTTAATAAGGGTATTTCTTAGTTCCATGCCCTTTGGCAAGAAGAAGGGAAATCCCGGGCCTTCCTCCATTAAGGCAAATAATTCAAGCTCTTTTCCCAATTTCCTGTGGTCCCTAAGTTTTGCCTGCTCTAGGGCTTCTAAATACGCGTCCAATTCGCTCTTTTTGGGAAAGCTTGTGCCGTAAATCCTTTGAAGCATTTTATTCTTTTCGTTTCCGCGCCAGTAAGCGCCCGCAACGCTTAAAAGCTTAAAGGCTTTTACTTTGCCCGTGTTTGGGATGTGCACTCCGGCGCAAAGGTCGGTAAACTCGCCCTGGGAGTAAAATGATATTACCGCGTCGAGGGGCAAATCATTTATTAATTCAACCTTATAGGGTTCCCCCATTTTTTCAGCCAGCGCCAGCGCTTCTTCCCTTGGAAGTTCAAACCTTGTAACCTTTAGGTCTTCTTTTACGATATTTTTCATCTCAGCCTCGATTTTTTCCAAATCCTCAGGCATGAAAGGTCTCTCATAATCTATATCATAGTAAAACCCGTTTTCGATTGTTGGCCCGATGGCAAGTTTAGCAGTTGGGTAAAGCCTTTTAACCGCTTGGGCTAAAATATGGCTTGATGTATGCCTGAAGGCGTCCTTTCCCTCTTCGTCGTCAAAGGTCAAGAACTCAACCTCCGCGTCTTCATTAAGCGTTCTTGACAAGTCCATTACTTTTCCGTTTACTTTTGCAACCAGCGCGTTTCTAGCAAGCCCTTCGCTAATGCTTTTAGCTATATCAAAAAGGGAAATGCCGCTTTCAAATTCCTTGACTTCTCCCCTTAAAGATACTTTTATCATAAATACCAGATCCTTTCGAATAAGTCTTATTAAAAAAATTTTTCCAAATATAAATAGATTATACTACTATATCCGATTTATTGTCAAGTTAGGAAGCTCTATGGCAGGAGTACGGTTATCTATAATATATTTTAAATCAATTCCAAAGGTATCTTTTAAAATTCTTTGGTTTTTCTTTTTATAACCCAAAAGAATTGACAAATACCTTTCATTGACCCTGGCTTCCAAAGTTTTTGGTTTGTGCTGCTTAATATATGAAAAAAGCTTATTTAAAACAAACTCCTGTTTTACCAGTTCTCCAAAGGAAGGATGGTAAGGCCCTGCGACAAAGCCCGGTATTTTTCCGTCCTCCCCAAGAAGCCCCATTCTTATGACGGGAATATCGGCGTTATAAAAAAGCTCAAAAAGTTTTGCGCAAAGGCTTACTGCCTTGTCAATTTCCTGCGGGGCATACTCTTTTTTAAGATACATTTCATGAAGTTTTGTGCCCTGTAAAACCAGCGCAGGATAAATCCTCACAAAGTGGGGTTTTAGTTTTATAAACTCCCGTGCGGTGTATATATCGCTTTCATCAGAGCTTTTGGGTAATCCCGTCATCATCTGTAGCCCTAATTTAAACCCAAAATCTAAAATTAGTTTGGACGCGCGCCTCACATCACCCGCGCCGTGTCCCCGTTCTGACGCTGTCAATACCTCATCGGACATGGACTGGGCGCCTAATTCAATGGTGGAAACACCGTATTGTTTTAGCCTTGACAGGGTGTTTTCATCAATTAAGTCAGGCCTTGTGGAAATCCTGACGCCTGAGACTTTCCCTGCTTTTACGAATTTTTGGGCAATCTCCAAAAACTTGTTTTGCTCATCCTCAGAAATTCCCGTAAAACTTCCCCCGAAGAAGGCAATTTCCGTTTCCTTCAAGGATATGGTTTTTAGGCTTTT
>JAAYMJ010000179.1 GCA_012521455.1 Clostridiaceae bacterium | reverse complement strand
GCCCTTTTCATAGGAATAAATTTCCGCGGTATATTTCCACCATTCTTTTTGCGACGCATCAAAATATTTGTCCCGTAAATCCGCCAGGGAGGAGTAATACTCCTCCTGGCTTATTAAGTCCATATCCCTTTGGGATTTTAAAACTTCATAAAAACTATCAAATTCCTTTTTAACATCGCTAATTGCATGGGTTAACCCCTTTTTAAATTCTTCCCCCGCGTTTTTCCCTTCTTCCCGGATTTTCTCAATTTCTTCATATAAATCCATAATACCCCTCCCCAAGAAACTATAAGCCTTCAAAGAAGGACTCTTCAAAGGATTTTTTGTCTAATGAAAACTTCTGCTTTAAATCCTCATAAAAATTTCTGATTTCATCATTTTTAATGTTGTCCGTATCCATTGCCCTGATTGACATTATCCTCTTTATTAAAGTATCATCTTTTAAAGCATAAAAAAGCTGCCTGAATACCCACCAGTGAAGCTTAACTTTTGTAAGGTCAATATTGTATTCAGATAAAAACGCCGCATATATTAATCCCGCGTCCTTTTCAAAAGAGTAAATTTCCCCGCTTCTCTCTTGTGCCTCGCCGCTTTGCCCGCCAGAGTAAAACCAAAACATGCCCTCCACCGCGTCCTTTAACGAGGAAGGCATTTTTTCATAGCATAAATTGAGGGCTAAAACCAGCTTTTCGCTGTCAATCAAAAGGTTATCCTTCATCAATAGCTCAAATAAAATAAAAACCCTAAAATCCGTTCTGAATTTCCCGTCTGAAAACCCTTCCGGCAATTTATCCAGCAAAATATTCATCCTAGTACCCTAACCTTTCAGGAAGATATGATAATATCCTGTCTTTTTTATATTCCAGCGCGCAGTTTTTGATTTTTAATAAAATATCCAAAAGCTTAAATATATCATTCGCTTTATCCTTTAAAATCCTTTTTGCCTCCCCTTCCCCCAGTATTTCATCAATGGATGATGAGCAAACTTCAATCGCGCAAAGAACGTTTTCCTCAACGTTTTCATCTTTAAAAATTGAATTTACCGCGCTCAAAGCCTTATCATAAGAAGATAAAATAAATTCAAACATATCTTTGTCTAAATCCATGCTATATTTAAAATCATTGATTGAAAAACTAAATTTTCCCTCCACATCAAGCACCCTCACCTGTTGATTCAGTAAAAACTTTTGTGTCCAGATTAAAATATCCCTCAACGGGGTTTCCGTTAAAATAAATCACGCCTTCAATCCTGAGCCCGTCAGCAACGCTGCCCCCGCCGTCATTTGTGCAGTCTATTGTAACATTGTACCTTTTTGCCCTGTATACATTGCTTGACGTGCTGACCCTGTCCCAGGAATCCACGATAACAATCGTGGTCTCGCAGTCACTACCGCTTTTATTAAAAAGGGAAACAAAATAATCATTAAACGGGTCCCCCACAATGCGCCTGCCGCTTATTTGGCGCGATACAGCCTTTGACAAAATGCTTGTTGTGGCAAATTCATCATCCAGCCATTGGGTGGTCAATAAAGTGGACTTGCTTTGTGGCCTTGACATGTCAAAACCCTTCCCAATCCTAGCGTAAGTTCTCGAACTTCCTTTTGGCGTAATATCCACAAAGGCCATCCTGTCGCTTGCTTTTGGCATATTCATAAACAATTACCTCCTTATTTATAGTAAAACAAATTAAACGACTGGCTGTACTCCTCCGTGCCGTCGTTGTATCTTTCATTTAACGCCGCGCACCCCGAAGGCGTAATTCTACAGCATATCCCATTATAATCAAACTGGTTTTCCAAAAAATAAAGCATAATATTGTTAAAAGTCTCATAAATTTTCAATTTCTCTGAATTGTCTTTTGGCTTAATCCTGATGAGAATACGAAAAGGCAGGCTAAAAAGCCCGCCTTCTGAAATATCCTCAAAAAATTCCGCCTTGCCGCCGTCAATGAACACCGCGGCATTTGATTTGTTAAAGCCGTTTAAATCAGCTTTTTGCGGCAAACTTCCACAGCTATTTATAAAATTTAAAAAACCCTCAAAAAAGCTCATAAAAAACCCCTTCCATCAGCCTGCCCCCGTAATTTCAACATGGCAAATGCTTCCTGACACATTAATATAGCTTACGCTTGTAACCCTGTAAGTATCGCCGGTATAATAATTGACAATCAAATCCCCGCATTTTACGGGGTGGTTCCCGTCAAACAAATCCACCCTTTCCCCGTCTTCCAAATACGCCAGCGAGGATTTTTTATCAATTATCAAAAGGGCGTTTTTTTGTGTATAAAATCCCAGCTCATTTTTCTTTTCAGCCTGCTCATCTTCAAAATACACTTTTTTAAATAAAACCTTCGTGCCATCAATAACCAGGTAAGCACAGTGCTTTAGTACCCTTCTCGGAATTCCCCTTCTCATACCGTACCCCTGTAACATAGGCCTGTTGAAATCAGGAGCTGGTCTGCGATTGGATTGTTTACAATACCGCCGGTAGTGGTAAGGCCTGTCCTCGCGCCTTCATTGGCGCCGCCGGAAAATCTTACCCTGCCCATTTGAACGGTATTTGCCACTATGGTTTCGCTAAAACCGTTATATGCGTCCTGGCAGCCTTGGTAGAAAAACATTTCCGTATACATTGCCACGGCTTTTTTAATTTTTTCCTGAATATCCTCAGGAAAATCGCTTAAATTATTTATCCTGAAATATGTTTTCATATTGACAAAATCGCTAGCCCTTGAAGCGATAGCCCTGAAAGTGTCATCATCTAATTCCCCATCCAGCTTAGTAAATTCGTCAAAATACTTCCTGTCAATAAACATAAGGATTCCCTCCTTATTTTACTGGGTGTTTACAAAAATCAAGTCATAGGCGTTGTCCATAATAAATAAATCATGGTATTTTCGATAGTCAATCTGCCAAGCGTTTGCTTTTTGGTTGGTGGACGGGTCAAAAATCCTTATATTGTCAGTTTTTGACACCGCAATGGGAACCCTTCGGGCGCAAATAATCCAGTTTGCCTGAACCGCGTCAGGATGCGCTTCAAACCCGCCGTCGGTTTGCCCTTCGCTCACGCCGTCATAGAAAATGTATTTTGATTTCATAAGCGCCGAAGGAACCCTGATTATGGGGTTATCATCAATTGAGCGGAGCTTTTGATAAAAGCTTCCCGCCTTAAATTCGGTAACATCCACATTTTTTGCATATAGCGGGGACTGGCTCAAGATATTTGCGCATAGCGCGGTCATGGTAATAACAAGCTGAACCCCCTCACCGCAGACATCTTCAATTTTTGCAATATCCCCTAAAAGCTTTTGCATGATTGTGTCAGGGTCGGGGGTATACCCGCTTTCAACCCTGCCGTGGTCAATTGCCCCTTGAATTATTGTTGAGTACCTGTAAGCGTCAACTTCAGGGATTACTTTTGTCTTTTGGAATTGGGACAAAACATTTGTCGCAGAAACCACAAAGTTTGACTCATCCACATCCATGGCGTCAAGCTGGAATTTAACGCCGCGGTCCATCCTCATTTCTTTAGTCTGGTATGTAAGGGTGATGGAACCTTTAACATGGCCTTCTTCCCTTGAATAATCGCTTAAACCGCTTAAACTCATTTTGGGGATTTTAATTTCCTTCCCACCGTTGTAAATAACCTGCCCAGCGTTTGCCTCCATCCACCCGGTTGTAGCGGTAGCCGCCACCTGCTCATCCAGTGCCTGTTGAAAAATCTTTGCATATTCCAAATTATTCATATCCATTCTCCTTTTCTAAAATTTTTAATTAAGCCATATTTTTAATAATACTTTCCACAATTCTTTTTACTTCTTCGCTTTTGTTTTGGTTTTGATTGTGGGTTGCCCCTGTTGAAACATGCCTGCCTGTCCGGTTTAAAAACTCAGGGTTTTCGCTTAGAAACTCATCAAGCAGGGTATTTATGTCCTCCCCTTCTTTCTGCCTGACTTTAAAAACCACATAATCCAAATCCTTTGCCCTCACCCCGCGGATCAGGGCGGCTTTTTCGATTTCCAGCTGCCTGATTTTTTCTTTTAGCTCATCACCTCCTTCATTTTCTTCAGGAACCTCCATTTTTGTCCCTTCCTCAAATAGCTCTTCCATAAAAGACCTCCTTTTTATAAAATTTTTATTATAAAAAAATAAAGGACATTGGAATTATCCAAATATCCTTTATTTTTTTCCCTATAATTTGTTTTCGTCCACCCAGTCCTTCGCTGCTTCAATATCATATTCAATGGACTTGTCATACTTGTTTTCCTGGCCCTTTGTGCATGCCCTGATTAAAGGGTATGATTCTGATGGGCTGTACTTTTTGGTTTTCTTATTTTTCCTGCTATCTTTCTCCTTCATAATAACCTCCTTTTTAGGTTATTATGTCAAAAAAGATTACATCTATACTCAAGTTTCATCAATTATTTTTTTTGCAGCTTCTTCACTTTCACCATAGTATTTCATTCTCCACTCCCATTTTTTCATGATTCCCTCTTTTACCAAGAGCAAATCAAACTGTCTGTCGCTTTCCTCATCGGTTATGTAGCTCTTGTCAGGCACAAAGGTAATGTTTGCGTTAACCTTTACATCAAGCCCCAAAATTTCTTTTCCAAACCATAAAAGCGCCTTTACAATATCGTAAATCGCCTTTTCAATAATCATGTTGTGCTTTTGGGCATTGTGTATCAAATCCTGTTTTTCCCCGTTGTATTCCGTCGCGGTTTGAATTATGTTATTGCTAAACCTGTAATGCCTTGTCCCAAACCCCACCAAAAGGGAAATATAATCAAGCTGTGCCTCAATCCCCTTTTTGTTTTCATCAACCCTAAGCAAGGGATTGTATTCATAATATGCATTTTTACCCTCCAGCACCGCGTCCCCCATTACCCTGAAAACGCTTTCCTGGGAATATACGGCGGGGGTGTCGTCTTTGTCAAACATGGTGCCGTTCATAAACACCATCTTCCCGCCAAGGAAAAAGTCCTGGCATAAGTTATCATAAGCGTAATCTATCCCTTCAAGATTGTCCAAAATCCCGTCTAATATGCTAATCCCAAGGGGTGAATCCAGATTTATCGTGTTTACAATATTGGGCTTCCAAATTGAGAATAATTTTATAAAACTTTTTGTCCTAAATTCCTCAAGCATTCCCTCAGGAACCGGGACTTGCCTCAAATCCCCGCCCTTTAACTTTTCAAAATATCGGTTTTTTATTACATACCCGTCATCTTCCAAGGTGTGAATGCGCACATAGACATATTCTTTTCCCTTTTTAAAAACATTGCTGACAAAGGCAACTTCCCTGATTTCACCGTTTTCCCACGATAAGGGGATTATGTTGTCCGCGACAATGTATGATATCTTTGCCTTTGCTTTCCCGTCTTTTATAACATTTCCATCTTCATCAACGCTTAAATTCTCAAAATAAATATCCGTTGCGCTAGTCCCCAGCGCAAAAGCCTTTTCAATCAAGTAATTTGCCTGAATCCAAAAATTGTTTTCGCCTAATACACCGCCAAAACCGTCTTTTCCTTGTATAAACTCATTGGATTTTTCATCATCTATTAAAATCTGCGCCCTTTCGTTGCACAATATGCTCGCCCAGTCCCTGCAGACTTTTGAAGCTATTTTTAAACCATACCGCTTTCTTTCCACATATTTCCCATTAATTTTTTGCTTGTAGCGGTGAAACCCGTCAACATATCCAAGGTACCAGTCCCGCCAAAGCTTTATTTTGTTGTAGAAAGAAAGGTCAATATCCTGTTTTACATAATCCGAAATTTTCTCCAAAACCTTTACATAATCCATTCTTCACACCTCTTTCACAATACCAAAATAACATACTTTTATATATCATTGTGTTTCATCTTTTTAAAACTTCAGCTTTTCTTAAATATTCCACCGAATACCTAAGCGCCGCCATCAAATCGTCGTCAATGCACATAGGCTCATCCAAATATGTATTTGTCCTTGCGTCCTTCATCCAACGGTACATGCTGATTTCACGGATTGTGTTTGTGCATTTTGGATGAATAAAAATCCGCTTTGACTTTAAAAAATCAATCTGCGCCTTCACGCTTCCCGGCCCTTTAGGGCAGCTTACCGCCTTATATCCTGCCTTTTGCCACATCCTTATCCTGTCAGGCTCAGCCGAGTCGCAAAACATATACACATTTTTGGGAAGTTTCCCTTCACAGTATTTAATAATTTCATTTGTATCATAATTTTTTAAATAAACCTCATCTAAAACATAAATATCCCCATCCTTTATCCCAACTAATATGATTGCGTTTGCATGGTTGAACCCAAAATCCTGCCCCATAAAAAGGGCGTCAAAGCGGGATAAGTCCGTGTCAAATTCTGCCGCCTTCCAATTTGTGAAAATAAGGCCCCCGCTTTCGCCCCATTCCCCCAGCCCGTAAACCCTGTACCCTTCAGGGTCCCGCTCTTTTCTTTCCATCATGCGCTTGTGAAAATCCTCATCCAAAAACCGGTTTTGCAAATAAGTGGAATGGTGCAAAAACACATTGTCCGAAGGCTTGTCAAAAAACCTTTTCTTTATCCAGTGGCTTGCGGACACCGGGTTAAAAGTTAAGGTAATCTGATAATATAAATTAGGGTTTTGTAGTTCCCCCCGCAGCCTGTCATCTAAAATATCCAAATCCGCCTCCAAAAACTCGGTGGCCTCCTCCATCCAAATCCAAGTGAGCTTCCCTTTTTTAAATGTAATGGATTTAACCTTTTCCCTTTGAAATTCATCCTTCATTCCCCTAAAGATAATCGCGGAATTTGTAATTTTTGACTCAATATAAAGCGGGCTTGTCTTGATTATAAAAAACTTGTGCTTGTCCTCCCCGAACATACGCTCAATTGCGGCGTTTAACTCTGCGAACGTGGAATCCCTGTTTGTCTCAAGGGCTTTTCTCAAAACCAATAAATTAGCCCCCTTGTATTTTTTGCAGGAGAGTTTTTTTATAAAATCCTGCGCCACATTGACACTTTTTCCTGAGCCTGCCCCTCCCATTAAAACGCGGTAGCGGTGTTTGCATTCGTTTACTTTTTTAAAATTTCCATTCCACAATACCCTGATTGTCTTTTTCATCCCCATCCCCCTCATCTGCGCCGTAATCATCCACAAATTCAATTTCTGTAACATCTTCATTT
>JAAYMJ010000178.1 GCA_012521455.1 Clostridiaceae bacterium | reverse complement strand
TTGGGGTTAAAAATATTCACTTAGGGCCTACTTTGCCTGCCTTTTTATCACCGAATGTGGCGAAAGTTTTGGTTGAAAACTTTGGGATTGCAGGCATTAAAACTGTGCAAGACGATATAAAGCTGTTTTTTGGCGGGGAATAAGGCGGAAAGATAAAAAGCGCAAAGTGGACGCCTGTTATATTAATGGGCGGATTTTGTAAAAAGTATCTAAAAATATTAATAAGGGCATGGCAATACAAAGAAAAAAGGCGCAAACCTTCGGGATTTGCGCCTTTTTTTCTGCAGGCAAACAGGAGGAGAGTATTTCATGAGGGTGTTTGAAATGCTATAATATTATATGAATTATATGAAAATTAAAAAGAAGGTGGTACACAATGTTTGATTTCAAATACTGCAAAATTGAAATTTTCATTCCCGAAAGCCATCTTCATGAACTGCAAAAGGCTTTGCAGTCCGTGGACGCGGGACATATCGGGAAGTATGACTCCTGCATGAGCTATTATGAAGTGACAGGCACATGGCGGCCCTTAGAGGGCAGTAATCCCTACATAGGAAAGGAAAACGAAATATGCCAGGCCGCTGAGCTAAAAGTAGAAGTGACGTGTAGGGCCGATAAAGTGGATGAGACAATTGCGGCAATTAAAAAAGTTCATCCCTATGAAGAGCCCGTGATTAATGCAATCCCCCTTTTTAAGACAAGTTTTTAAGAAAAAAAGCGCCCTTTGAGGCTTTCCTCAAAGGGCGCTTTCCGAAAGGGGTTAATGCGCTTTTGGTTGTGACATTTTTTACCCGTTTGCGCTATTTTTATATTTTTTCCTATACTCCAGAGGGGAACATTTATAAAGCCTTGAGAAGGCTTTTGAAAAAACCGCCCCGTTTTCATAACCTATTGCCTCGGCAATTTCGTTCATGGTCATGTCAGAGCCGATAAGCAGCGATTTTGCTTCGTTCATGTGGTACCTTAATATATATTGTTTTGGGGATAAATCAATATATTTCGCGAATATTTTTGAAAGGTACCCCCTTGTAACCCCTATGTTTTTTGCCACATCTTCAACGGTTGTGTGCTTGTCAATATTTGAGTGGATATACGTCAGTGCGTTTTGGAACAAAACTTCAAGGTTGTCGTGTTTATGGCTTTCTTCTTTTACTAAAGAGTTTGCAAAAAGCCAAAAATACGCAGTGAGCTTATATGAAGTGGTATTGCCTAAATTTATCAAATTCATCAGGTTATTACCGCACTCAAAGGGGGATGTGTCGGTAAATATGGGGTTTTTGGTTAAATGCGCTTTTTTTACGGTTTCGTAGGCCAAATTCCCGTAAAATTCCACCCATCAATAGGAAAAGGGCTCGGAAGTATCTGCGGTGTACCACATTTCCTGTCCGGGCAGGGACAAAAACCCTTGGTTTTGGCTAACTTTGTATGTTTTCCCGCCTACGGTGTAAGTGCCTTTGCCTTTGTAAACGTAGTGAAAGAGATAGTTTTGGCACCTCCTGTGATACACGTTAAACCCCGGAACACAGTCGCGGTACCCGTACTGCACCACGTTAAAATCGTTGTTAGACAGTGATTTATTGTGGAATTGGCAGAACACAAAACCACCCCCTTAAGTTAATCATAAAGGAATAGCCACAGTATGTCAAGGAATATAAGAAAGAGTGCACAAAATGGCAAAAACATTAATCATTTTGTCTTTTTGTACACTATAATTTAAAAACCACGGGTGTGAAATATTCTATAAAAAAGTAAGGGGCTGGTTTATTTAAAAAAGGAAGTACCCTTTTTATATTCACTGAAATTATAATCATTTTATTTTGTGTGGATTGCGTTTATTTGTCAAATATTAATATTTTCACAAATTGTATACATTTCGGTAAATATATGATATAAAATGACATTCTCACAAACCCCCTTTTTTGATAACATGAAATTGACAAGGGGGGATTTTTTATGAACAGGTTCTTATTTAAAAAAATGGTGTGTGTTTTTTTAATTCTTTTGGTTTTAGGAAATATTTGTGCGTTTGGTAAAGAGATTACAATGATAAATCAGGCAAGCAATCCCTATGCCGGTTCCCGCGTTGTTTTTGACGGGCCCCAATATGAAAGGGATGAAGTGTTGGAAGTTGCGGGAGAGCCGTTTTTTTACAACGGTATTCAAATCCGCATTGACAAAGTGGTGGACTGGTATCATTTTGACAACGCCAAGGTAAAAAGGCTTTTTGAAATCGCGAAAAATGACGGCTATACCGTGGTAAACTGCCAAATCCGCTGGATGGATGTGCAGCAGGACCAAAGTTTTAAGGCAAAGGAAAGCGCCTACATAAGGGGCGGGGTTTATGCAAACCAAACTTTTAATACCGGGGGTATCCAGACTTTTTATGAAGAAGGGAATGAGTCAAACCAGGCTTTAGCATATGTGAAGTTTGATATTTCCGGCTGGACAAAGGGCGATATTGAAGGGGCAAGAATAAGGTTATACAGCAGAAACAGCTTAACTTACGGGCATTATGTGTCAGTTTACGGGTGCGATGACACGCCATGGAGCAAGGACACCATTACTTGGAACAACGCCCCGGGGCATAGCGGCTATACTGTTTTAGGGGAAAAACTTTCCCAAACCCCTTCGTGGGACGAAATTAAAAGCGCAAATTACTATGACTTTGACGTAACCGATTATGTGGAAAAGGCAAGAAGGGAAGGAAAAAAGGAAGTTTCATTTATCATAAAATCCACAACCCCAAGCGGGAATGAGCCGGGGGTTCCAATTGTTTTTGATGATTTTGATGACAACCGCCCGCCTCAAATCTTTTTGTCATCAGAAGATGAATATGATTGGGAATACTTAGACAGGATTATCGGCTATGCTGAGGAATACGGCTTAAAGCTGGAAGTTTTATGGTTTGCGACGGACACCTGTTCCCTTTCAACGGATATAAGGGTTCCGTATTATGTATTGCGCAACTATCAAAAGCAAGTGTATTCCGTCGGCACGCCCTGGCTTAAAAAGGCGACGGCGGGTAATGATATAACGGGGCTTTACCAGTTTATAATGTGCAAAAACGACATGGAGTTGAGGAAAAAAGAATATGAGGCGCTAAATACGGTATTTAACCATATTGGTGAATATAACGCAACACATGGGTACAAAAACACCGTTGTGGGGTGTCAGGTTTGCAACGAGCCGAATGTTTCAAGGCTTCACAACGGAAGTGTTTATGAAAACGGCGTGAAACTCGAAAACTGCCAGTGCAACACCTGCGTAACGCTAAAACAAAACGGCGGGTTTTCCCATCAGGGATTTAGGGATTGGACAATGTTTGAATACTGCAATAATTTAGCCAAAGCGGTGAAAAAATCAAGCTATCCTGTTTGGACCAGGGTTAATAATGTTAACGGGACCGACGCGTGGGGGGTTGACTATAACGAGGCAAAGCGGGCAAGCGGCGGGACTGATACTGACAGCGGCACATATCTGGATTTTATCGGGCTTGACCCCTATGGGTGGAACAGAAACCAGCTATATAATTTTGGCACAGGCAGCTACTCAAACGGAAGGAACCTTCCCATGGTTATGGAATGCGGCGGGGAAAACTCCATGAGCGCGCTTATGATGCTCGCGACCGTCGCTGGCGGCGCATTTTACAATGTCTATGACCTATGCAGCCCCGACGGGCACGGCATGTATGACCAAAACTTAAACCCGAGGGTAATAGGGGCGGGGGACAAATACCTGCCCAATGGCGGGACATATATTGAAGATGTGAGAAACCACAACCACTGGCTAAATAAAATCGCCCATCCTTTGGCGGTTATGAAACCCGACAAAGCGGGCGGGAAAAACCTTATGTTCTTTAACTGCGAAGGTACTGACATATCAAACATAAATGTGACGAAAATGATTGACGGGCTTTATATAACTTATAAATCCGACACCATTTATTCTTCAGGCATTGCCTTTAAAAAGAGCAGCAGGGAAGTGGTTCTTTTATCATCAAAGGATACTGACGCAACCTTTACATTGGCGGATATCGCAAACGATGTAAAAACCGTTGAGTTTGGCCATTATGAAAAGGATAAGTGGGTAAAGGATGAAGGAGTGGTAAGCTATACAAGGTCAGGAAACAATCTTGTGGTTACCATGCCCTCCTTTAGCGTTGTTAGGGTTGAAACATACAACGATTTGCCATAACCTGCGGTGTTTGAGGGGGAAAACCTTGTAAATGAAGGGAA
>JAAYMJ010000177.1 GCA_012521455.1 Clostridiaceae bacterium | reverse complement strand
TATTTTTTGGATTTTATCAATATTTTATCAATGAATATCAATTTTAGAAAGCCAAAAATTTATCAAATGTCAAAAAAGCTGAAAAAATGGGCCAAACCTTAGGAATTTCAAAAGTTTTAACGCAAAGAGAGGGCTTGAAGAAAACTGTTTTTATAGTAAAATAATAGTAAAGATGTGTAAGGGGTTTTTGTTTATTTAAGGATAATGAGAGGGGAGTCAGTTTTGATTATAACTTTAGTTAATGACACCTTTAATATCAATAACAACGGCATTACCATATCCGCAATGTACTTTGCGGAAAGCCTCCAAAAGAAGGGGCATAAAATCAGGATTGTTACCTATGGCGACCCCGGAAAAAGCGGAATAGACCCATCCACAGGCTTTGAGATGTTCTATGTGCCCGAGCTTAATATCCCCATCGCTACATATTTTGCCCACAAGCAAAACACCCTTTTTGCAAAGCCTGTGAAAAAAACTTTGGAAAGCGCGATAAAGGGAAGCGACGTGGTGCATATTTATCAGCCCTGGCCCCTAGGAAGCAGGGCGCAAAGAATTGCAAAAAAGCTGAAAGTCCCTGCGATTTCCGCTTTTCATATACAGCCTGAAAACATAACATATAATATCGGGCTAAAGAGGGTATCGCTGGCGGCGCATTTGTTTTACTTTTTATTTTACCTTTTTTTCTACCGCAGGTTTTCCCACATTCACTGCCCCTCAAAATTTATTGCGGCGCAGCTTAGAAGCCATGGATACAAGGCAAAGCTGCATGTTATCTCAAACGGGGTACACCCCGCCTTTTGCCCTTCTGAGGGAGGACGCAAACACAATTTTGAGCCAATTAAAATCCTTATGACGGGAAGGCTTTCGCCTGAAAAAAGGCAGGATGTTTTAATCCGCGCGGTGGAAAAATCAAAATACGCTGATAAAATCCAGATTTATTTCGCCGGACGTGGCCCGTGGGAGAAAAAGCTAAAGAAAATGGGCCAAAAACTCCCGAATGCGCCCGTATTTGGCTATTACAGCCATGAGGAATTAATAAAGCTGATACATAGCTGTGATTTATATGTCCATACCTCGGATGTTGAGATTGAGGGCATGTCCTTGATTGAGGCCATATCCTGCGGGCTTGTGCCCATAATTTCCGACAGCCCTAAAAGCGCCGCGGCACAGTTTGCCCTAAGCCCGGAAAACCTTTTTAAGGCAGGCTCTCCCGAGTCTTTGGCGCAAAGGATTGACTACTGGATTGAAAACGTGCAAAAGCTAAAGCAGTATGAAGAAAAGTACGCAGAGTTCAGCAAGGAATTCGCGCTGGAAAAAAGCATTAAGAAAATTGAAAAAGTGTATTTAAATATGCACAAAGACGGCAAAAACGAATACCACAGGGGAGTGATTTTCAACTTCTTTTCACGGCTTTTCCAGCTTCTTATAGCCTGCCCCATTTTAATGTTTTGGACCCGCTTTGTCTTGGGCATCAAAGTCTACGGCAGGAAAAATCTGCGGGGAATAAAGGGCGCCCTTACCGTATGCAACCATGTGCATTTATTAGACAGCGTGTTAATCGGCCTTGCCTTTTTCCCAAAAAGGGTGATTTTCCCCACAATCCCGCAAAATATCAAAACCCTGTGGCCGGGCACCCTTGTGCGGGTGCTGGGGGGATTTTGCCTTCCTGAAAACTTCATGGATTTGAAAACCTTTTTTGATGAAATGGAATTTTTGTTGATGAAAAACAATATAGTCCACTTTTTCCCCGAAGGGGAGTTAAAACCCTATGACACAGGCATAAGGAATTTCAGGAAAGGCGCCTTTTACCTTGCGGCAAAGGCAAGGGTGCCGATAGTTCCTATGGTAATTACCTTTGAAAAGCCAAAGGGGCTTTACAAATTTATAAGGAAAAAGCCCGTTATGCGGCTGCGTATTGGGAAACCGATTTACCCTGCGGCTTCCGACCTTGAAACCGATTTTGAAATCAGAATGAAAGCCGCAAGGGAACAAATGGAAGCGTTATAAAGCTAAAAAGCCCGGCATTTTAGTATGCCGGGCTTTAATTTTACCAAACAAACGCGATAAGCCTGTATTTAACCCGCTTTTTATACTCAGTATACCCTTTTAAATTTTTTTCTAAAAATTCTTCCTCGTTTTTTATTCTCACAACCACAATGGCTGGATAAATCAAAAGAATGAAAAACGAATAAAGGGAGCCTAGCATTATGGGCATTGACAAAAACATAAAAATTGACGCTAAATACATAGGGTGCCTTACAAACATATAAAGGCCATAGTCTATAACCTTTTGGTTTTCTTCCACCGAAACCGTCCTTGACAAATACTCGTTTTCCCTAATGACTTCAGCATACATAAGGTATGATATAAAAAACACCGCCGCGACTGAAAAAACCAGCCATTTTGGCAAAATGAGCCACTTAAAGCGGAAATTTAAGCCCGCGGCAATAAAGGAAGAAATAAACATAACAAGGCTTATATAAACCAGCCTTTTTTGCCCAGGCTCATTTTCTTTTGAGTTTAAGCGCCGCTTTAAAAGCCGGGGGTTTTTAAGGTATAAAACCATGCCTGAAATGAGCATGGGGATAAAAAGAATAAAGATAAAAAGCCAGCCGTTGTAAAACTTAAAAGTACCCGCGGGGATGAATAGTAAGATAAAAACCATAAATAAACCAAACAGGTATCTTGCAACTGCTGCCCGTAAAAGTTTTTTATCCATAGGCTGTACCCCCCAAAAATTATATCCCTTATAGTATGTTTCGTATTATATTTTATCTTTTTTTACAGGGTCAATGCTAAACAAACCGTCCCTGTTGCAGTAAAAGTAAATTTTTCTCGCGCCGTTTATCTTAAACCTTGCTTCGGCATTCCCCTCAGGATAAAGCTTTACAATCTGGGTTTTATCCATTGAAACCGCTGCAATAAATGAAATATAGTGTTTTTTTGTCATATCATGATAAATTTTGACATAGTATTCGTCTTCAACTTTTTCAACATGGATTTTGTGCTTTTCATCAGCCTCTTCAAAATCTATGGGCGCAAGCAAAATCCCGTGGCAGTAAATCACCGCGTCCCCCATGGCATGGATAACGTTACCGCATACGGGGCAGACATAAAACTTTGATTTCATCATATTTGCGGACACATTTGCGTTGGAAATTATTTTCCCTGACATTAATTCGGGGACTGACACGTTTAAGGCGTCCGCTATGGGCTCAAGGAGTGTAATGTCGGGATACCCCTTTCCCGTTTCCCATTTGGAAATGGTCTTGTCGCTTACATTAAGCATATTTGCAAGCTGAAGCTGTGTAAGCTTCCTTTTCTCTCTTAAGGCTTTAATCGTTGCGCCTGTTACATACTGGTTCATTTTTATCACCTCCTTGCCCTATTCTACAACGGATTATATCAAAACACCACCTATGAAAAGTAGAGAGGCGAGTTTGTGTTCAATTGTTTTTTAAAACAGCCCTGAAATATTAGTATCCGGATAAAACAATTTTATATTACCACACATAATCTGCCCGTGCAATTTTTACTGTTTTAATTGTTTTTTATAACGGCGCAAATATCAAAATCCCGAATTTGGCATATAATGAAAACAGGAAAAATTTTTAAACCCCTATTGACAAATTATTGCGGATAGGTTAATATAATTTTTAAGCAAGGGCGCTGTTGGCATTAGCCGATAGCGCCCTTTCATAATTTTTATGTTTTATTCATAAAATGTATTGTTAATCCTAAAGCGCGTGGTTTTATTGGCATCAAAAAGCGTTTATGTGTTAGTAATAATTAAATATTGCACACAAAGGCGTGTGTTTTATTGGTGCTTCAATAAAATACACGCCTTTAATATTTTAAAGGAGGAAGTTATATGGATATTACAATGATTGTTGATACTTTATGGGTTGTGCTTGCGGCAATACTGGTGTTTTTCATGAACTTAGGCTTTGCCGCGGTGGAAACAGGTTTTTGCCGTTCTAAAAACGCCGTAAATATCTTATCTAAAAACTTTATTGTTTTTGCGGTTTCATCCCTAGGGTTTATGCTTCTTGGCTGGGGCTTGATGTTCGGGGGGGATAACCCCTTTGTGGGCACACAAAATCTTTCGGTTTTAGGAAATTCAAACCTTGATTTTTATAAAGATACCCTAACAAGCAGCGTTCCGTTTTGGGGAAAATTCTTCTTCCAGCTTGTGTTCTGCGGAACCGCGGCGACCATTGTGTCAGGGGCTGTGGCTGAGCGTGTGAAATACTTATCATTTATTTTGTTTTCCTTTGTTTTAACTTTGACAATTTACCCCATCGTGGGGCACTGGATTTGGGGCGGCGGCTGGCTTAGCAATTTAGGCTTTTTGGACTTTGCGGGGGATACGGTTGTTCACTCCGTAGGCGGCTGGGCGGCACTGGCAGGCGCGATTATACTCGGGCCCCGCTACGGCAAGTATGATAAGGACGGGACGCCCAAAGCTATCCCGGGGCATAACTTGTCCTTGGCTGTTATCGGTCTTTTTGTATTGTGGTTGGGCTGGTTTGGTTTCAACCCCGGCTCCACAATGAGCTTCCAAAACCCGGCGGATGTTGTGCATATTATGGTTACAACTAATACCGCCGCTATCGCGGCTGTGCTTACCGCGACAATTACCTCATGGATTTTCATTGGAAAACCCGACCTTGGCATGACCATCAACGGCTGTCTTGCGGGCCTTGTGGGAATTACGGGAAGCTGCGCTTTTGTCAGCGTTACAAGTTCATTGATTATCGGCGCAATTGCAGGTATAATCGTTGTATTTTCAGTGCTATTGTTTGACAAGGCTAAAGTCGACGACCCCGTTGGCGCTACTAGCGTGCATTTGGTCTGCGGGGTTTTCGGGACCTTGTGCGTCGGGCTGTTTGCCGAAGAAGGCGTAACGAGCCTGTCATCAGTAAACGGGCTGTTCTTTGGCGGCGGATGGCAGCTTTTCGGTGTTGAGCTTCTTGGGGTTATCGCGGTTGGCGCCTTTGTGTTTGTGTCATCTGCCCTTGTTTGGTATCTCATGAAAGTGACCATTGGTATCCGTGTAAGCCTTGAAGAAGAAGTCCAAGGTTTGGATATTGGCGAGCATGGAAACAGCGCATATCCGGACTTTGCGATTGTTGCGCCCATTATGGATACAGGGCTGGACGGTGTGGCAAAAGCAAGTTATCCAAAGCCTGTTGAAGTGCAAAAACCCGCAGTACCCATGGATGAAGCAGTACCTGTGGTTAACAAATCCCGCCCGGGCGCTAAGATGACAAAAGTTACGGTTATCACCAATCAGGAAAAATTCAATCATCTTCAATCCGAACTTGATAAAATCGGCATTACCGGCCTGACGGTTACAAATGTGCTTGGATACGGCATGCAAAAAGGGCATACGGAATACTTCCGCGGTTTGCCTGTTAAAACAAGGCTTTTGCCAAAAGTACAGGTGGACATTGTGGTATGCAAAATCCCTGTGGAAACTTTGGTTGATACAATTAAAAAATCCCTTTACACCGGAAATGTAGGCGACGGCAAAATCTTTATCTACGACGTTGAAAACGTAATTAAGATAAGGACCGGCGAAGAAGGCTATGACGCGTTGCAGGACGAGGATGAGGAAGTGCTCACAACACGTTAATTTGGTTTTTGCCAAAAAACTTGATAAAAAAAGGCACCGGATATTCCCGGTGCCTTTTTTATGCCTTTTAGTCTTTGGGATTAGGTTTTTATGTTAATTTATCAATTTTGCTCATCATATCAAGGGTTCGCCGGGCCATTCCTAAGGGGTCTTCTAAAATTTCCCACATGCCAGGCTTGGGAAGATAATAATAAGAGG
>JAAYMJ010000176.1 GCA_012521455.1 Clostridiaceae bacterium | reverse complement strand
CGCATGCTACAGAAGCGGAAGGACGGGGGACAGGTTTATGTCCTTGGCAAAAAGCGGGAACATCAAAAACGTGTGCCTGCCTAACGCCATAATGACGCTGGCGGAATATACCCAGGATTATGGTGATGAGGAATTCAAGCAGAAGGCAAAGCGGGTTATAGAGCGGGAAATTGAAAATATACAAAACCAAAAGATTAAAGAGCTTGTGAAGAAAAACGTGGAATTAATCTATCAAGGGGCAAGGGACTTATTTATATAAGGAGGTGCCTATGGAAAAGACACCCTTATCTCAAAGAAAGCACATAGTGCTATACGGCAAAACAAATTCGGGGAAATCCTCCCTTTTTAATAAATTAATAGGTCAGGACTATTCAATAATAAGCGAACAAAAAGGCACGACCACCGACCCCGTGGTAAAGGCGGCGGAACTTATACCCTACGGGCCTGTGGCTTTTATAGACACCGCCGGGATTATGGATGAGTCTGCTTTGGGGGAACTTAGGGTTAAAAAGACGCAGGAGGCAATTAGAAAAAGCGAGTTTTTAATTTATGTAAAAGACGTTTTTGACAAAACCCCAGACCCAAAGATTGGGCTTCCTTACATAACCGTGTTTACCAAATGCGATTTAATAGATGAAAAAACCCTAAAAAAGTTAAAAAAAGAAAACCCCGGCGCGGTGTTTGTTTCAAATGTTGACAATTCCGGGATTGAGGAGTTAAAAGAAAGGCTCATTGAAAGTTTAAGAAAGCTTGATAGTGAGGAAGAGCAAAGGCTGATTTCGGATTTGCTACCCGCGGGAAGCACCGTTATCATGGTTGTGCCCATAGACAGCGAGGCGCCGAAAGGCAGGCTGATACTCCCGCAGGTTATGCTTTTGAGGGAGTGTCTGGACTGCGGGATAAAAAGCTACGTTGTAAGGCCCTCGGAGCTTGAAAGCGCCCTTTCCGATTTAAAGAAGGTGGATTTGGTAATCACCGACTCACAGGCCTTTTTTGAAGTAGACGCCATTGTTCCAAAGGATATAATGCTTACCAGCTTTTCAATGCTTTTGGCAAGGCAGAAAGGGGATTTTTTTGAGCTTTTGCGGGGCGCGGAAGGGATAAAGAATTTAAAAGATGGCAGCACCGTTTTAATGCATGAGGGCTGCACCCACAATTCAAACCATGAGGACATTGGCAGGGTTAAAATCCCTAAGCTTTTACAAAAGCACACAGGAAAAAGCCTTAATTTTGAATACTATACAGGGTACGATTTCCCGAAGGATTTGTCAAAATATGACCTGGCTATCGCCTGCGGAAACTGCATGATTACCAAAAAGGCTGTTTTGGAAAATATAAGGGACTGTAAGCGAAATAACGTGCCAATTACAAACTACGGCATAGCGCTGGCATACCTAAACGGGATATTAAAACGGGCGAGCGAAATATTTATGCAAGGAAGGTTGGTATGACGGATAAAATTTTACGCATGGACAGACACGAACTGCTCAATTTAATAAAAAATCCGCCGGATAACCTTTTTGAGGAAGCAAGAAAAGTTAGGGACGCCCACTACGGGAAGAAAATTTTTGTAAGGGGTTTGATAGAGTTTACAAACTACTGCAAAAACGATTGTTTTTACTGCGGGATCAGGCGCTCAAACAAAAACGCCCAAAGGTACAGGCTGACAAAAGAAGAGATTTTGTCCTGCTGTGAAACCGGTTACAGGCTGGGTTTTCACACCTTTGTGCTGCAAGGCGGGGAGGACCCGTACTACAATGACGATTTAATGTGTGAGATAATTTATGAGATTAAATCCAGATACCCTGACTGCGCGGTGACAATTTCTTTTGGGGAAAAGAGCAGGGATACATATAAAAGGTATAAGGAGGCGGGGGCGGACAGGTACCTTTTGCGCCATGAAACCGCAAACCCTGCCCATTATGGTATGCTGCACCCAAAGGAACTTTCTTTGAAAAACCGCAAAAAGTGCCTTTATGATTTAAAAGAGTTAGGTTTTCAGGTGGGGGCGGGCTTTATGGTGGGTTCCCCCTATCAGACGGATGAGCACATTGTGGATGATTTGCTGTTTTTAACAGAGCTAAACCCCCATATGGTGGGGATTGGACCATTTATCCCGCATAAGGACACCCCCTTTAGGGATTTTCCTGAGGGGACGCTTCAAAAGACGCTTACGCTTTTAGCAATAATAAGAATTATGCTTCCAAAGGTGCTTCTCCCTTCCACCACAGCCCTTGGCACAATCCACCCCAAAGGCAGGGAAATGGGCTTTCAGGCAGGCGCCAACGTGGTAATGCCCAATTTATCCCCCGTAGGTGTCAGGAAGGCCTATTCATTATACGACGGCAAAATCTGCACAGGTGAAGAGGCGGCGGAGTGCGCCGCATGCTTAAAAAGAAGGATTGAATCAAGCGGGCATGTAATGGACTTTTCACGGGGGGATTCACTGGTGGAATAAAAAAACGCGCCAACCGGCGCGTTTTTTATTTTAAAACGCTATAATTATGCCGCCTTCGTTTGCGTACATGCTGGATAGCCCACCTGTGGGGGCAAGGTAGATTTTTTTAAAGTTAAAAAGTTCTTTTGCCTTGTCGCAGAGCATTTTGGCGTACTCGTGGTTGTTGCAGTGGGTTACCACAAGGATTTTGTCTTTGGTGTCCTCCCCGTATTTTTTAATCATGTCAAGGAGTTTTTCCACCGCCATTTTTGCCCCCCTTGCCCGGGCAAAGAAGGATATGTTCCCGTCATCGGACCCTAGCACCGCCCTTATGTTTAAAACCTGGGCAAGGCCTGCGACGATTTTGTTAATACGGCCGTTTTTTACGAGGGTGTTTAAGTTTTCCAGCACAAAAAAGGTTCTCATGTTATTTATGAAATGTTCCACTTTTTCAATGATTGCCGCTTTTGGCAAGCCTTTTTCAATGAGTTCCTTTATCTTTAGCGCCACTAAAATTTCGCCTGCTGAGGCGCTTTTTGAGTCAAATACATGTACGTCATGGCCTTCTTCCTCAACCATTGATTTGGCTAAATTCGCGCTGTTGTAGGAGCCTGAAAGCTTGTTGGACAATGTAACCACAAAGGTGGTCTTATTGCTTTCTTTAAATATGTCCGCGTATTCCGCGGGGGAGGGGCAGCTTGAGGTAGGGGGATTGGGGGATGAGTTCATGACTTTGATAAAGTGCCCTAAATCCAAATTCTCATCGTCCCGAAATTCCAAATCCCCGACCCGCATGGTAAGGGGTACCCTCTTTACCCCAAACTCTTTTAATTCGTCCACAAGTTCGCAGCAGCTATCAACTACAATTCTAAAATCCATATAAATTCTCCTTTTGATTCTTTAATATAAAGAATCATTTAATTTTTTTAAAGAAGGCTATTTTTGTAAATCATAACCTCGTCTTCTTCGGTAACTTTAACCGGGCAGTTTTGCACGTTTTTTGCGTTTATTGAAACGCTGGCGTATTTTAATATTTCTTCCGTTGTAATTTTTACGTCCTTTTCAATTAAGCTGTAAATTAAGCTTCTAAACTCGCTGTTGCCGCTAAGCCCCAACGCCTGGTAAATCAGGGCGACTTTTTTAGGCATGCTCTTTTCGACAAAGGATAGGAATTCGCCCATAAAGAGGGCGTTTGCCTTTCCATGGGGCACGTCTTTGAAATAAGTAAGCTGGTATCCCATGGAATGAGGGATTGTTGTGCCTGTCTGGGCTATGGCGATACCCCCCAGGGTGGAAGCTACAAGCAGGTTTTGCCTAACCGGGAGGGGGATATTCCCCTCTTTTACATACTTAATTGAGCGGGCAATGCGCCTAAGCCCGTCCAGGGCAATCATTTCGCTGGTGGTATTTGAGTTTTTGTTTAGTATGCTTTCAATGCAGTGGCTCATGGCGTCAAGCATGGTGTTGATGGTAACGCTTAAAGACAGGCTCATGGTGTAGCGTCCGTCCAAAAAGGCGTATTTTGCAAAAACCTTTTCCGATGTAAAACTGCGCTTGTTTTGGATGGAATTAAGGGTGAGGATTGAATACTGGGTCACTTCGCTTCCCGTGCCCGCCGTTGTGGGGATTAAAATCATGGGAAGCGGGTCGCTTTCGTACACGCCGTCAAAAATTTTCATGGGCTCAATATCATTGGTGGCGTAAACCGCCACAGCTTTTGCCGCGTCTAGCGGCGAGCCGCCGCCAATACCTATGATGAAATCCGCCCCCACCTTTTTAGCAAATTGACCGCCTTCGTAGACGTTTTCAATGGTGGGGTTGTTTTCAACCTTGTCGAAAATGTCATAGGGTATGTTTATGTCGGATAATACCTTTATAACGTCATCTAAAGCCCCGCTTTTTTTGGCGCTGCTTGGGCCTGACACGATGAGCGCTTTTTTACCAAGCTTAAATCTGTCCTTATTTTCTAAAACGCAGTTTTCTCCCATTATGACGTGAACGGGCATAAAAAAGCTTTCGCTCATAATATCCCTCCTTTAATTGGAATATTCGTTAAGAAGCATTTGTCTTTCGTCCCACAATTCCTGGGATAGGTCCACATAGTATTTGTGGGGGTTTTCAAAACGCTTTACTTCGTCCCATAATGTGTCCACCTGTTCCTTGCAGTACTTTCTTATTTCCTCAAGGGACGGGGACCTATATATACATTTTCCATTTTCAAATATTTTAACCAACAATTTTTTGGCCTTAAAGTCGGTGAGGGTCTTGCGCTTCCATGTGTGAACGGGGTCGAAGATGGTGTAGGGCTTGGTGTCGTCAATTTCTTCGTGGAATTTGGTAATAACGTCGGCGATTGCTTCCCCGGTTTCCCTGGAGTAAAGCCTGTAAACCTGCTTAAAGCCGGGGATTGTGATTTTGCCCACATCTTCGGAAAGTTTGATTTTGGGTATGATTTTCCCGTTTTCCTCAATGGCCACAAGTTTGTAAACCCCGCCGAAGACGGGCTCGCTCTTGCTGGTAATGAGCCTTTCGCCCACGCCGAACACGTCAACCTTTGCCCCTTGGTTTATTATGTCTTGGATAATGTATTCGTCAAGGGAGTTTGAAACAATGATTTTGCAGTCTGGAAAACCCGCTTCGTCTAACATTTTGCGCATTTTGCGGGATAGATAAGCGATATCCCCTGAGTCAATCCTCACGCCTTTGGGCCTATACCCTTTTTTCACCACTACTTCGTTAAACACCCTGATGGCGTTGGGCATACCTGATTTTAAGACATTGTAGGTATCAACCAAAAGGGTGCAGTTGTCAGGATATACTTCCGCGTATGCTTTAAAGGCTTCATATTCGGAAGGGAAGGTTTGGATCCATGAATGGGCCATGGTGCCCATTGCGGGGATTTCGTAGTGGCGGTCCGCCATGGTGCAGGCGCTTCCCGCGCAGCCCGCGATATATGCTGCCCTTGCACCGAAAATCGCGCTGTGATAGCCGTGGGCCCGCCTTGTGCCAAATTCCATGACTGGCGCGCCTTTTGCGGCCCTCACAATGCGGTTGGCCTTTGTGGCAATAAGGCTTTGGTGGTTTACGGTAAGCAAAATCATGGTTTCCACAAGCTGGGCCTGGATTATGGGGCCTCTAACAATTACCATGGGTTCCCCGGGAAATATGGGGGTCCCTTCAGGCATTGCCCAGACGTCACAGGTGAATTTGAAGTTTTTAAGATATTCCAAAAAATCTTCGCTGAATATTTTTTTTGACCTGAAGTATTCAATGTCCTCATCATCAAATTTTAAGTTTTTGATATATTCAATCAGCTGTTCCGTCCCCACCATGATGGCAAAGCCTCCGTTGTCGGGAACTTTCCTGAAAAACATATCAAAGTAGGCGATTTTATCCTGCATGTTGTTTTGAAGATACCCGTTTGCCATGGTAAACTCATAAAAGTCGGCAAGCATTGTGTAGTTTTGTCTTGCGTTCCAAGTGTCTTTTAATGGTATCAATCTAAATCCCCTTTTCTATTTAAAATTTCTTCTATTTCATTTATTGTGTTTTCAAAGTCGCGGTATAAATCAAGGACCACGTTTTTGTCAGCCATGTCAATGCCCAGCTGTTTTACGCTCTCTACGGGGGAGAGTTTCCCGCCGCTTTTTAGGAAATTGATATAGCCTTCAACATCACCATTTAATATATTATTTGCCGCCTTATTTGCTGCGCAGATGGAGAGGGCGTAGTTAAAGGTGTAAAAGTTTAGGTAAAAGTGAAGGATATATGCCCAGCCTACCTTGTTGTAAAAGGGGTTTTCAAAGCCGGGGCCGTAGTATTTTTGGTTTAAATTGGCCCATATTTCCCCCAAACTTTGGGCGGAGAGCGCCGAGCCCGATTCCACCTTTTCGTGGATTTGTTTTTCAAAGTCCGCGTAAAGCATTTGGCTGTATGCGGTGTTGCGCAAAAGGTCGGCGTACTTGTTTAGGTAATAAAGCTTTTCGTCATCGTCTTTTGAATCCTTAATCAAGCCTTTAATCAATAAAATTTCATTTGTAATGCTTGCGATTTCCGCGCAAAAGGCGCTGACTGAATGGTTTGGGTAGTCGCAGTAGTTGTTGCAAAAATACGCGTGCAGTGCGTGCCCCAGTTCGTGGACAAGGGTGCTTAGGGAATTGAAGGTGTTGTCAAAGTTTAAAAGTATATACGGGTGGGTGTCAAAACACCCTGACTGGTAGCCTCCCGGCGCTTTGTGGGGCGCCTCATATACGTCAATCCAGCCCCCGGTTACCGCTTTTTTAATAACGGTTATGTATTCTTCACCTAAAATGGACAAATATTTTAAAGCCAGGTTGCAGCATTCCTCATAGGTGTATTTTTTGTCCTCAAAAGACAGGGGCACCGCCAAATCATAGGGTGTTACTTTATCTAAATTTAAGGCTTTTTTTCTTAAAAAAATGTATTTGTGCAATGCCGGCAGGCTTTCAATTGTCCCACAGAGCAGATTATCGTAAACCTTTCTTGGGATTTCAAAGTTAAACAGGGCACTATCCAAAGCGGAGTCAAATTTCCTGATTTGCGCAAGGCGCGCGTTTTTTTGGACTTCATAGTAAAGGGTTTTTCCCAATGTGTTTTTGTAGTTATAAAGGGTTCCATACAGGGCGTCAAAGGCGCGCCTTCTGTAATCCCTGTCTTTGTGGGTTCTTGCAAGGTTGTAGGTTCCGAAGGTGATTTTTACTTCTTCACCTTCGGGGGAATGGATGGTTGGGTATTTTATGTCAACCATTTTCACACTGTTATATAAATCATAGGGTGCGCCAAAGAGAAAGCCAAGTTTTGATAAAAGCGCCTCTTCCTCTTTTGATAAAATGTGGAGCTTTTTTTCAATAAGCCTTTCAAAAAAGCGCTTATATGAAGAAAACCTTTCATCGCGTAAAATTTGGCGGAATTTTTCGCCGCTGAAGGTTAAAAGTTCGGGTAAAAAGAAGGAATATGAGTCGTTTAGCTTTGACAATATATCCGATAAAACCGCCATTCTTTCAGCGCTTTTTGGGTCCGACAAATCCAAATCCTTTGAAAGAGAAGCATAGACCCAAAGTTTTGACGAAACCCGTCTTGCCTGGTCTTTTAATGTTAAAAACTCAATTAAGACATCAAGGTTTTCAAGCCTACCCTCGTAGGTTTTTAGCTTTATTGTGTATTCCTGTATTTTTTCCAAATCCGAGTTATACTCATCTTCGCTTTTATATATGTGGCTTAAATCCCAATTGTAAGTCATATAAATCCCTCTTTCAAAAAAGCTATACCTGGGTATTATATTAATTATACTATTTTAGGATATAAATTACAATTAATATTTTATATAAAAACATTTATCCCTTTGGGGCGGACCCCATAATATTATACAAAAAAAGCGGCGGCATTCCAATGGGAATGCCGCGGGGATAAGTACTATATAAAGGAGGTTTCATTGACCTTTTTTCTGGCGGGCAGTCATAATCCCGCCAATTTTCCCGCTTTCTTTTGCGGTTAAGCCTTTCCAGCCGACTTTTTTCACTTTTTCTAAAAGCCCCAGCTCCTCTGCGATTTCAATTTTTAACTTTTCCCGCGTTTTTTTGTCAAGCATTTATTTCATCCTTTCAAAGGGAGGATTAACTAATTATATTATTGATTTTTACAGTAAAATTATACTAATTTTTGATTTTTGCGAAGTATAAATCCAAGTTTTGCGCCCCATACCCCAGCCGTAGCACATTTTTTAAATCGGGTGAGGTGTAGTAGGGCTTTTTAAAATTCAAAACCGCCACGGCGGGGGGATTTTTTACAAGCTCAACTTCCGCGTCATAAAGGATATCAAATAAGTCCTCCCTTTTTGAATGCAGTGCCTGGTTTAATAAGGTGTCAAAATTTTTGTTTTTATACTGGTACGGGTTGCCCGACTTAAATACCGCAAGCTGTTCATAAGGGGTGCCGACGGAAAAGGCAAAAACTTTATAGGCAAGGTCAAAGTCCCCTGCTTCCTCTCTTTGGGCAAACTCTTTTTGGGTCAAAGGTGTTAAATTTATTAAAATGCCTTCTTTTTCAAAATGCGTTTTTAAAATATTTAAAAAGGGCGTTTCGTTGTCTTTTTCATAGATTAAATTTAAAGGATTAAACTGCGCCTCTTTTGCGCTTTCATATTCAAAACCGGCTTCGTGTTCAATACGGTAAAAGGCTTTTTTCCCTGTTGCAAGGTCATTTACAAAGCCGTTTTGAATGAAAAATTCATCCGCAAGGATTTCTTTTAAGTTTTGGATTTTATTTTGAAGATACAGCCTTTTTTCCTTGTTTAGCTTTTGACTATTAAATATAACGTATGAAACTTCACCTGTGTCGTAGTAGCGCTTTTGCGCGCCGTCAAACTCCCCGCCCTCACCGTCAAATATAAAGGTTTGGGGATTTATTTCTTTAAATTTGCCACTGAGCACGAAATTTAAGCTGTAAATGCTTATTGAGGATTTGTCCCAGTAGTAGGGGTTTTTTTCTAAGAAAACCCCGTCACTGGTTATGTTTTTTATCACATAGGGCCCGTTTGTGAGGTTTCCCTTTTGCGGCATGAAAACAGGCCTTGAAAGCTTTTCGATAAAAGAAGGGTCGGGCTCATTTAAGGTTACTATGATTGTAAGGCTGTCGGGGCAAAGTATGCCTACGTCTTCCTTATTTACGAGGCCTTCGGAGTATTCTTTGGCGTTTTTGATTATAAAAAGCTCTTCCTTTTCCTTTCCCAAATTTGTTAAGGCATATAGCCATGAGGATTGGAAGTCGTAGCTTGTTAAATCCGAGCCGTCGCTCCATGTGGTGCCTCTAAGGTTTATCTTATATGTCAAAAAATCATCGCTTACGCTATAACTTTTAGCCTGGGAGCCGATGGTTTTCCCGTCAATATTTATCTTAAACAAGCCTTCATAAAGGCAGGATATAATCTTTTTTTCGTCCTGGGTTTTGGCAAGGACGGGGGATAAATAGATGGGCTTGTTTTCAATATTTATATATAATTCCCCTTTGGCTTGGGTTTTCACAGGAATTTTTGGCAAAAAAATAGCACACAGGCATATAACCGCAAGAGTAATTATATAATATACTCTTTTTAACAATGGTTTTCACCTCGTTTTCTGTGCATATTCACTAATTATACGTCAAGTTTAGCTTATTTTAATCAATTTGTCAATAAAATTTAATAATTTTGTAAATGTTTTGAAATCATTTGTGAAAACATAATAAAAAGTTTTGGGTTTTTCCATGTAAAAGCATAAAAATACGCGCGCAATTGTTTGCGCGCGTATTGTATGTTTTAAATAATTTTTTTAAATATCTTAAAACCGCTAACGCTAACCATAAATTATTTTTAAATACCCGCCATCTGACAAAGGCGTTACCCTTTTTATTTTAAATAATCCCTTAAAATATCCGCAATCCTGACGGAGGCGTAGCCGTCGCCGTAGGGGTTTGAGGCGGTGCTCATCTTGTTGTACTCGGTCTTATCCACAAGCAGTTTTTTAAAGGCAGTGTAAATATTTTCCTCATTTGTTCCCACAAGTTTTAATGTCCCCGCCTTTATCCCCTCGGGCCGCTCTGTGGTATCCCGCATTACCAATACGGGTTTTCCTAAAGACGGGGCTTCTTCCTGTATCCCGCCGCTGTCGGTTAAAATCAGGTAGCTTCTTGCCATAAAATTGTGAAAATCCAAAACGTCCAACGGCTCAATTAAGCGTATCCTTTCATGGCTTCCAAAAATTTCGGAAGCGGCTTCCCTCACCAGCGGGTTTAAGTGGATGGGGTAAATTACTTTTATATCCTCAAACTCATCCACAATCCGCTTTATTGCCCTAAACATATTCCGAAGGGGCGCGCCCAAATTTTCGCGGCGGTGGGCGGTAAGCATAATCAGCCGCGAATCCTTCGCCCACTCAAGATGGGGGTGGTGGTAGTCCTCCCTGACAGTGGTTTTTAAGGCGTCAATGGCGGTGTTTCCCGTAACGAAAATGGTTTCTTCCTTTTTGCCTTCCCTAAGAAGGTTTTCCTTAGAAATTTGGGTCGGGGCAAAGTGAAGGCTTGAAATAATGCCCGTTGCCTGACGGTTAAACTCCTCAGGGTAGGGGGAGTGGATATTGTATGTGCGAAGCCCTGCTTCCACATGTCCTACGGGGATTTGAAGGTAAAAGGCGGTAAGGGACGCCGCGAAGGTGGTGGTGGTATCCCCGTGCACAAGCATTATATCGGGCTTTTCAACGGTCAATACTTCCTTTAGCTTTTCCATAACCGAAAAGGTTATATCAAAAAGGCTTTGCCTTTCTTTCATTATGGACAGGTCATAATCAGGGGTAACTTTAAAACACTCAAGAACCTGGTCTAACATTTGGCGGTGCTGGCCTGTGACGCATACCACGCTTTTAAAATAGGGGCGGCTTTTTAGCTCATTCACCAAGGGGCACATTTTTATCGCTTCAGGCCTTGTGCCAAATACCGTCAAGATTTTTTTCATTTTAAAATTCCTTTCTTTTGGTACTTTAGTTTACAGCTTTAAACTCATAGGTGATTTTGTCCTTTGACAAGTCAAAGAAAAGCATTTTAGGCCCGCTTTTTAAATATTCCCTTACGGTGTAGTTGGCATTGTGGATTTTTATAAACCTTACACCGTTTTTTATGTTAACTTCATCTTTATCCCCCGGATAAACCACATAAACGGTTTTTCCAGAAAGGTTTTTTTCAATTTGGGAAATAAACAGCTCATATTCCTCGGGGTCTGAAAAATCAACGGAGTCTGTTAATGTTATGATTACGTTTCCTGATTTTATGTTTTTTAGTTTGTCTAAAAACAGCCCCCAAGTGTTTTTGTCGGTAATCCTTATGCTTTTTTGCTTTGAATTGTCAAGGCAGATTATTTCGGTGTCATTTATTTTTTCGTTGTAATATGGCCCTGTCTGACCGATTTCAATGTATTTTTGGGCGTTATCCTTTGCAAAATCCGTTGAAATTTTATATAACAGGTTTGTAAACAAAGTTTTGTTTGATGGTTTTCCCGGTGTTATGGCAAGTTTTGTGCCTAAAGATACTTCTTCCAGCGGGTCAGGCTCGTAAACATCTTCGGGCCTTTCAATTGCGGTTTTCCCGTTTTGGGAAAGGGATTCATACGCCATAAAGGAGTCAAATTTCACATACCCTGACTGGCGGTCTTCCACATTGTTTTGGACAACGTAGAGTTTTGACAAAGTCAAGGGCCTTGGTATATCCTTCGGGATTTCGGCGGATAAGGTCTTCCACCCTGTAAAGTCTATGGATTTTGCAAGCGTTATCCTGTGGACATTCCCGTCTTTGTCGTTGATTTGGGCTTTTATGGCGTGGGGGAAGGTGGTTTCAGAATATACTTTTACGCTGATTTTTGATGAATTTCCAATGTCAAACCCGTCGGGGAAAACAATGTGGGCAGCGTACAGCGCGTCGCTTGGGGTTGAAAAGTCAAAGTTTAGTTTACCCGCAAAATCCCCCTCGCAGTCGGTTGAGTCAAGCTCAAAGCTTCCCAAAACCTGGTCGGGATATCCCCAGAATTTTAAAGATGAGTCCTCTATCCCGTTGTAGTATTCTTCCTTGACCCCGGTATTGTTTATAACCTGATAGGTTTTAAGTTTCCCATAGCTTATTTCAATTAGTGTGGGGCTTTCTTTTTTTACAGTTATTATATTTTTGTCAAGGTCTATAATGCTGTCGTCGTATTTTACGTTTAAGTCATCCGCGTGCAAATATGACTCATAGCCGTTTTGGTCTCTTCCGATTATGGTAAGGGGCGCGCTTTGCCCCGCTTTTATTTTTAGCCCTTCTTCGGGATATACGCTGATGCGGGCGATTTTTTCCAACACAGTAATTTCAATTTCGCTTTCCAAATCCTCATATTTTGCGCCGATTACCGCTTTCCCCGGGCTTTTTGGGTAAAATACGCCGTTTTTAATTTCGCCTTTTCCTTCTTTTACATAAAGGGAGATTTTTGCGTCTTTAATAAGGTGGTTTTTTTGGTCCGCCAAAAAGGCGTAAATATTATTCCCAAAGCCTGCGAAGCTGTATTTGGACTCGCTTTCAAGGATAATTTTATACGGCTTTTGTTCCGGGCTTGTGTTTTTGACAATTATTGCGTTGGACACCGCGCGGAGGCTTGACTGGGAGGGGTTGTTGGCCACAATTTTTGAGTCGGTTTTTGCGTCCTGCAAAACCATTGTGGTGGAGCCCCCGCCGTCAAGGTTAATGGCGGTGTAAATCCCAAGGCCTATAAGCAGATTTGCCAAAGAGTCCAGGGAATAGCCCGGGGTGAAGGTGCCCCTGCCGTCGACGGTGATTAAGTATAGCATTTTCCCGCTTTCGTCGGTCCCTATCACCGTTCTTGGGTGAATACCCGAAACATTGTGGGTTATGGGGTGTTTTTTGCCTTCCTTGACTAAAATTGTCCCGCCGCCGACAGCGGTTTTTATATTTTCCATGTTAAAATTAAGGCTGACTTTAAATTCGGCAGCCTCGCCCACTTGGAAATAGTCATTTAAAAATGAGTTTTTTGATAAATTTGCCCTGAATAACAGTTCGTCTTCTTCAATTTTTACAGGGGGGGAGTCAATTAGTTTTTTAGTCACTATCCCGTCTTTTACCACAAGCTCAATATATCCGTTTTGAGAACCTGGCGACAAGCCGCCTTCCAAAAAGTCGGGGGTGTATAGGATTATTGCGTCATCGGGGTGGAATTTATTTACATAGCTTACCACGGAGTACGCCCCGCTTGGGGAGGTTAAAGTGGAAGAATAGGTTAAGTAATCCGCGGTGAATTTTTCGTCAATGCCAAGATAAAAGGTGGACAAAACCATGTCAGGGGGCGGGCTTGTAAGCATTTTCCCGTCCTTTATGACCGTGCCGGTGGGCGCGCCCTGGCTTCCCTTGTACCAGCTG
>JAAYMJ010000175.1 GCA_012521455.1 Clostridiaceae bacterium | reverse complement strand
CCGCCCCCTGCAAATTTGCGTATCTGGGCGCCCCGTCATGCACCCCGCGGATACCTAAAACAAAGATGTTTTCAAAATGGCGGTTTGTTAAAACACGTTCCTTCCAATAGGCCAAAATCGCCGCTTTATTTAAAGTGTAGTCATAAGCCGCGTTGTAGTCCGAGCCTTGTATGTTGTATTTTGCCTTGTTTTCGTTATACCACTTCTGCCATTCCCCCACATTGTTCCTAAGCAAAATCTCGCAGTGGGAAGTGCTCATGATAATCCCGTATTCATCGGCGGCCTTTGCGTTTTTGGGGATATTGTCGGTATCCAAATCATAGTTAAACGCGGTGGTGTACTCATGCATGGCGGGCCAAAGGGTATTTCCCCCGGTTCTTAAAATTGCTTCAAAAAGGTGGCGGTAGATGTATTCGTTTGGCCCGTTTATTTTTGTGCCGTCGTGGGCCACATCGTTTGGGAAATGCTCTTCCGCCCAGTCCACAAGCCGTTCTTCGTCGTTTATAAATATCCCGCGGTATTTAACGGATGGGCCGGGATTTATAACTACATCCTCATTATAGGTAACATTTGCTTTAATTCTAACAGGGACATCACTCCACCAGTACCATGGGGAAACCCCGAGGTATTGGGATAGATAATAAATCCCGTAAATTGTGCCCCGGGCGTCGCTTCCCGCGATAACCAAAGCATTTTTAACATTGGGGATGGGGTCTTTTATCATTTTTATGGCATAGCCTTCCCATTTCCCCAAAATATTTGCCGCCTCATCAAATTTGCCGCTTAACGCTATGTCCTTTATAATGCCGCTTGACTCAATTTCCCCGACAATTATGGCGTTTTCAATCTCATTTTCTGCGCCGTAAAAAAGCCGGGGGACGGTTCCGGCTTTTGCCTGGCTTAACCTTTGCGCTTGTTTTTGGGGCGTGTCGTCAATGGGGATGTCCTTTTGGCTAATCCCCCCGCAGACAAGGGAAAAATCCTGCCTTAAATCATTGACTGCCCTGCTTATCTGGCGGTATGATTTTTCATCCGGGTAGGATAAATCCATTATAATTGGAAGCGCAGTATAATCCTTTATCAAGCTAATGCTTTCCAATTTTTGGTTTTGCGAATTGTTTGTAACCATAACTTTAAAACTTTCCTTTTTTTCCGTATTTTCATATTTTGCAGTTAATACTATATCACAAAAACCAACGGATTTCCCTAAAATTATTATTTTATTATCTTGAACTCTGGCTTGGGCTATATTTTCATCTTTTGAGCTAATGCTTATAATATTTACCTTCTCAGGCGAAATGTTTGGGGTTATGGTTACGCTTTCCCCCACTTTAATTAAGGCAGGCTCAATTTCTATCTTAAAGGCTTTGTTTTCTTCAAAAACAGGGGGCGGGGAAAGGGTGGGGCTTACGAAATTGACAATACCCTCGTCAATTTTTGCCCCGTCTTCACTGCGGCAGGTAAGGTAAAACCCGATATATTTTTTGTTGTTTTGCTTTGCGTTTTGAATGTAGCCGGATAAATCCAAAATTTCCGAATTGTTTGAATAAAGGGTGGAAAACGTGCCCGCTTCAACCCCGCTGGCAATTAAGCTTTCAAGGAGCCTTTGGGTCTCTTTGTCCTCTTGGGAACTGGAAAGCCCGCGGTTATAAATATTTACCAGCTCATCGCCGTCAATGGTCTTAATAGTAATTGTGGGCGCCTGTCCCTCAACCCTTCCGTTGTCAAAAACCATGTTTTCATCCTTTATCACAAATTTTGCGTCCCCTGAGTCTTGCGGTATGGGAAAGGCTAAAAATGTTGCACGGTAGTCCCCCCAGCTTACCACAGTGCCTGAATTTCCTGAAACTTTTTGTGAATAAAACCGCCTTGATGTTGTAAAATTCCAGGTAAATAAAACAGTATAAGGGATATCGTTATCCGCAAAAGCGCTCATGGGTATTACGCCAAATCCTACTGTAAATGCCACAAGTAATCCTAAAACCCTCTTTATTAAATTTTTCATAAAAACCCCACTTCCTTTTACAAATTCTTCTAATATAAAAATACAATATATTTAAATTTTTTTCTTTAATTATCTTAACTAAAAGGTTGAAAATTGTACTATATTAAGATAAAATTAATAAAGGGGGCTTGTTATGAGATTTGACACAAATGAAAAATTCGGGATTGAAACGGCAAAGAGGGCTGAAAGTTTCAGGATGCCGTATCTGCACAGCCATAATTCTTATGAGATATATTTTCTTGAAAACGGCCACAGCAGCATTTTAATTGACGGGGAAATAATTGACGTTACAACAAATAATATCGTGCTGATTTCACCAAACGTGCTTCACCGCTACTGCGGAAAGTACAGCCATGAGCGCACGGTAATTTATTTTGACGATGAATTTTTAGACATATACTTTACCCCTTACGCAAAAAAAGCAGTAACTGAAATATTTCAAAACAAAGCATTGGAAACGCCAAAAAGTGAAAGGGGCAAAATATCATATTTAATTGAAAAACTAAAAAAGTCGGGCAAAGATGATTTGGACGGGATTTTTTATATCCTTTTTGAACTATTGGCCAGTCTTAAAAACTGCAAAAGGGCGGACCCTTCCCCCCGATATGTGAATAAATCCATAAACAAAATTTTAGATTACATTAACCAAAACTATCAAAACATCAAAAACCTGGACGAAATAGCCGCCAATTTCTACCTGACAAAGGAATATATGTGCAACTGCTTTAAGAAGGCAACAGGCATGACGGTTATAGACTATATAAACAGCTTAAAACTTCAAAAAGCGGCGCAGCTTTTGCAAAACACAAAAAAGCCCGTCACCCAGGTTTCCCTTGAGTGCGGGTTTAACTCAAGCAGCTATTTCTGCAGGGTTTTTAAAAAGGCCATGTCCATGACCCCTAAAGAGTACAGGAAGGGTATACACACCGCTTAAAATTGGCAAAGCAAGCCCGGCAAAAAAGCAAGGGCGCTTTTAATGCCCTTGCTTTTTATGTAAAGATTTATTATTCAATCATTTCATTTTCCCTGCCCAAAAGTTTTTGCGCGCGGATACAAAAAAGGCGGGGTG
>JAAYMJ010000174.1 GCA_012521455.1 Clostridiaceae bacterium | reverse complement strand
ACCTTTGCCCTGTCTGTGGAAACATTGAAAAATTCCGACCGGATAAGTGTAGTATTTGCGGAGTAGCCGGTGATAAATTTATTGAATATTAATTTGTGCGGGATTAATATTTGTACCTAAAATATAAAATTTGAATTATACAATCGGCGTTAGTCGGTACTTTCGGCGTAAGTCGGACTAACGCCGATTGTATCAAAATTAGTGTCATTAGACAAAAATGAAGCCCCAACTTTGATACAATGATATCAGAGTTGGGGTTTTTGTTTTATAGTCCCTATGTAAAATTGTTAGTCAAAATCACTAAAATGGAATTTAACTTTATCAAACCCGCTTTGATATTTTTGGGGCTTTAAATATTTGTTTGTTAGAATATTTATTTTTCAAAGAAGGGGTTTAATTTTGCGAAGTTAACCCCTCATTAATCTAATAATTTGTAAAAACTTACTCAATACAGTCCGTGTATAATAATTAGATACTTATATCAATAATAATATCCTTATATAGTGATTATTCCCGAAACAATACACTTATCGCTATCCGAATGTAAACAGGGTTTTGACAATTTGTCAAAACCCTACTGAATTTTTTATAATTGCCGTCTTTCTATTCCCTCAAATAACTTTTGCTTGTATCAATAAAAATTGTGTTGTTCCCGCTGTCCCAGTCCACGTAGAAATCAAGCGTAGCGGCAATATCACGGGGTTTAAAATAATAATTGCCGACTATATTATATATGGCAACAATAATGTTTTCATCGTCTATTAAAACTTTTGTACAACTAAAGCCACGTTAAATCATTTTATCTATGATTTTGACAAATAACACCCAATATACAGATAAATAGTTGAATTATGGAAATTTATGATATATAATTTGGGATATATATTATTTTTTAATTTTATATTAGGGGGGATAATATAGAATTTTACCAATTTCTAGGAAGGTAAACGTCATAGCTTGTGGAAAAGCCTGTTTTTTACACGAATGAATAAATAGAAGGTAGAAAACATGTTTAAAAATCAAAAAACCCGTTTGCACGGCTTAATGCTTGTCGCTGTATTAGTACTGTCGCTTTTGTCCCCAATTCAGGTAAAAGCCCAATCAATCCATGTTATATCTGATTGGGCGGACGTACATGGGAGTGACGCGCCCATATGGAATGACTTTACAAATGGGGACATAATTGATTTATCCAATCTTGAGAAAAGCAATAACCGGGTTGACATTGTTATCCCCCAGGAAATAATCACTGTACATATAAAAGGTAATCCTGAAAAAGAATTTAGTAACCTTTGTATTCGTGCTTCATGAATTTGACAATAGAGGATTTAAAATTTGCAACTCCAAAAAGCAGCGCAAAGTATAACTGTATTGAGCTTAGCCAGTCAACTACAAGCAAGATTACCCTTATCGGGGATAATCTTCTCCGGGCAGATGGCAATGGCATTTTAGGCAATGTTTGGTTTGAGGGAAGCGGGAATTTGACAATATATGGCGGCGAAACATGGTCGGATACAGTTAACCAAAGTGGGATTTTAGGCAATGTAATTTTTAATAATACCGGGGACGTGGAAATCATAGGGGGAAATGGCGCACAAGGAACACCAGGATGGGTCGGGACTTCATCTTCAAAGAATGGCAGCGATGGAGGCAGAGGATTTACTGGCGGTCCGGCGGTTATCGGCGATATTGAAATAACCAATAATTGTACCGGCACAATTAAACTTACCGCAGGAACTGGCGGGACAGGTGGCAACGGTGGCGATGGATACTATGGGACATCGACTACAAATGGCGGATATGGCGGAAGCGGAGGGACAGGCGGTAACGGCGGGATAGCTGTAATTGGAAACCTTGTTTGCTTTGGAAACTGCAACGTTACAATAACAGGCGGCAAAGGCGGCAATGGCGGGCGTGGCGGCGACGCAGGCCAATATGGCCCGTTGACTGGCGGCACCGGAGGCAATGCCGCAAGCGGAGGCATTGGAATTAAAGGAAATGTTGTTGTAAAAAGCCATGCAAACCTGACAATATCTGGGGGAGAAAGCGGAAGCCCGGGCTGGGGCGGAAGTAATTCTTATTACTACGGTGGAATGGCAAACAGGGGTTATAACTGCGGCGAAGGCGGGTTAGGACAAAAAGGCAATATATTTATTTATGACAGTGCGGTTGTAACTATTTTGGGCGGAAATGGTTATTATAACCACGCCAGTGGCGCAGGCGCATTAGAAGGCAATGTGGAAATGTACGGTTTTTCCACTTTGACTTGTAAAGGAGGTTCTGCGCCAACCTCAAGCAATTCCGTAGAGCGCAGGAACGGAACCGCTGGCGGGAAAGGCGGATTTGCGATATATGGGGATGTTACCCTATATGACCTTTCAACCCTTATTGCAATTGGCGGTGATGGCGGTAAAGGTGAAAGTGTATCATCTTCTTCTTATACCCCTGGAAACGGTGGGGATGGTGGTGATGCAATTTTTGGAAATGTTGAAATTTATGGCGTTGTCAGGTTATCAGCAATTCCCGGCGCCGGTGGGAAAAAAGGAAATGGCGGCACCGGAGGCAGGGACGGCTATGCTGGATTCAGCGTTAAATGCTACACCGAGCCTAGGATTATTTCAGGGTATATTAATGCCGATTTTTATGATTCAATCGGCAAAGCAATAAGGCCAACAAACGGGAAGCAGCCGGTTTACAAAACAAAACTCCAGTTAACCATAGACAACCTGCCCCTTGCCAATAGCATGATCATTATTGAAAATGAAAATATAAATCCATATCAGGCGTTTACTGATGATGAAGGCGCTGCATGGGTGTATTTGCCACAAAGCGAAGGCTATGTTGTATATCATGAAAATTATTACTCCGAAACTGGTTATATATGGAACAGCGACACAAACATAAAAATATTGGACCTGATACCGGGGTCTGGTTCCGGCGGCGAAAGTAGTGCTTATACCATTACAGATTTAATTGTGACCGACCAAAACGGTCATAATCTGGACAGCATAAACGGGTTAAGTTCTTTTGTCGCTGAAGTAAACGTAACGAAGAATTTATACCGAGAAGGAAAAGATTATTTGATGATAGCCCTTTTTGATGACCAAAACAGGCTGATTACTTTTACATACATGAAAATCCTTATAAAGGTTGGGGAAAGCACTGAATTCGGCTCATTAATTATAGTCCCGCAAAATGCGCAGGCGGCAAAAGTTAAAGCGTTTGTGTGGGACGGCCTTTCAAATATGCAGCCTTTAAGCAACACCCTTGAGCTTTAATAGGCAAAATTTAATAAGTCCTGCCCCAAAGGGTTGATTAATCATAAAGATGGTTACAATAAACGGAAAGCCCTTATTCCAAGAGCTTTCCGCCGTTTTTGGGGGGATTTTAATTAGTCATCTGCGGGTTTTCACTATCTCATAGTTTTATTTTTCAAATATTGAAGTTTTTTCGGTTTTTTGTATAGTTTTTTTAATAAGAAGGCACCATGTTACCGACAAAACTTTGCACGGATTGTCGGATTTATAAATGCGTCCTGTGATAATATTGATGATGAAAGGGGGAGGGTTTTATGGATTTTTTAAGAAGGATGAATGACGCGTTGGGGTATATTGAAGAGCACTTGACGGAAGAAATTGATTACAGTGAAATTGCTAAAATCGCATATTGTTCAGAGTATCACTTCAAGCGGATGTTTTCTTTTTTGGCGGGAATAAGTTTATCGGAATATATCCGCAGAAGAAGGCTGACGCTGGCGGCGCTTGACTTGAAAAATAATGATTTAAGAATAATTGATATTGCCGTCAAATATGGCTATAATTCGGCTGATTCATTTTCCCGTGCTTTTCATT
>JAAYMJ010000173.1 GCA_012521455.1 Clostridiaceae bacterium | reverse complement strand
GAGCCGCAGGAAAATGCAATGGGCGCTTGAGTCCCCCCTTTGAAGGTACTATTTTGCCTTAAATCAGCCACTTCCAAAATAACGCCATTTTGCACCTTAACCCTTGCCAAAACGTTTTTGCCTGTTACTTCCCCGCTTACGCACTCAATTTTAATATCATCTATTACATTGTTATCTTTATATAAATTTAAAACAATGCTGTATATGCCATCCGACGTGGGAACATCTATGTATTCATTATCAATTACTTCAATTGCGCATCCTTCTACCCACCCAATCCCAGGGCTTATTTTAACAGTATTGTTGGAGTTTTTGCTCACATAAAGGCAATTCGCAAGCTCACCATAAACCCCGTCGGTTCTCAATGAGTTACATATCTTATTTAAATCGTTTGCCCCGTATGTAACATTGTCAATAAAATATTTTTTTACCGCCATAATCTCCCCTCCTGTTTTAAAACTGGCCTAATTATGCTTTTTTGTGCTTCAAACAAATAAATAATTTCTTTAATCTGAATATCATAAGACGCCACAAAATCATTAAACTTCTTTTGCAATGTTACAATATCGCCTAATTCAACATCGCTTGTGCCGCTGTCACAATTTCCCTCAATTTCTGAAATTATTTCTTTTTTGTTTAGTTCATAGTCGGCCTCGCCAATGTTTTTTGCTTTCAATATGCAGTCCCTTTTATAAAACCCAAAAGCGTCAGTTTTTATAACTAGGTCCCCCTGACAATAACCACATGTGAAATATTCATCCATTTTTTTAAAAAAAATAATATCATTAATGTTTTTATCTTCTTCGGAATAAACAAGGGGGTCCTCCCCTTGCGCCCTCCTATCCCTTCCTTTGTAAAGCAAAAATACATATTTTTCCCCAAGGGGGTCAAAATCCACCCTAAAGCCCAAGGATTCCATCGAGCAAAGCTCTTTCACAACCTCAAGCAAAGTTTTCTCATTAGATATACTATAATCTGTTTGCCCAACTTCCCCCACTTTTTCTCCAACAAAAAAAGTGTCAATCTTGTTATTAGAATTTTTAATAAAAGCTTCTGACACTTTAGAATAAACAATATCATCAACTGCCCCGCTCAATCTAAACGGCATACATACCCGCCAGGACAGCATATGGGAAAGGGTTTTCCCAAAAATCGCCAATTTTTTGGAGTCTTGATAAAAACCGCTTATCCACGCGGAATTTTTGCCCTGGGATATTATTATGTCGTCATGGCTTAAGAGCACATCCAAAACATCATCATCTTTGTCTAAATAAATTTCCACCTTGCCCACATCGTCATAAAACAAATCCCACCAGACCGAAACAGCCCTTGGAATTATGTATAAAAGCCTAAACTCAGGGGTGTATAAATAAATATCCTCCATCAGTTAACCGCCTCCAAATACATATTGGCATATTTAATGTAACAGTTCAAATTTGTCCCGCCGCTTATACTTTCCATATTAATAACATTCCTTCCCCGGGCTAAATAAAAATCCGCCAAAATGGTATCCTTGGATTTGTAATTTAAAATATTGCCGTTTAAGCTGCTTGTTATTTTCCTGTTTTTTATATCAATCAAAACCTCATCCCCGCTTTTTAAATGATACAAAAGCTCAATTTTTGCCCCCGTGGTTTCATTTGTGATAATAATATCTTTATCAATATCGCTTTGGGCATTTAGGATAATTAGCGGCTCCACATTACAGTCACCGTTATTTATGGCGTTAATCCTGTTTGTTTTGGATGAAAAAACAAAGGGGAGCGAAAAAGCCCCCTGCAAGTTATCCGTTCTTTTAAATAAGGGAATTATTATATCTTCATAATCCATAAAAAAAGGATTGTCGCACACAAGCAAAATGCTAAAATCCACAATTCTTTTTGTATTATTTAAAATTTCAAATTCCTCACATCTTGCGTTAATTCTCCTATATTTCCCGTCCGCGTTAATCTTTAACGTAAAAAACTCCCTCGGGTCCAAAACCCTTGATGCCCTTTCAAGCTCAAACCGCCTTTCATTTGAACAAGAAGCGACTAAACTTCCCAAAATCTTAATTTCACGGGCCCGGGGCGTTATCTTTACTGTCCGCTGCCCCAAATCCCCGATATATGACGAAGTGGTGGCGCTAACTTCAGGGAGCATAATCCCGGATATGGATTTTATCCTCCAGTTATGCTCCCTTGAGCCCCCCATGTGCAAATATTTATACTCGCTATCATTGTTTTCATTTATAAAAGTCAAGCTAAACACCTATAACACCCCCGCCGCCCTTTGGGATTTTGCCTCCAGCCTTTTTATAATGTTTAACTCCCCTGCCGTTGGCACAACCCCGTTTATATAATAATTTGCGGTATAAGTTTTTGCCCCTTGGGCAGTAAACGAAATTTTCATTTCATCAAAAAGATTTCCCAGTTGGTTAAATAAATTGTTTTGCAGCGCTTCCTTCATCCTTAAAGACACATCCGCCACAGCGCTTTCAAAACCATTGCCTATTTCATCCATAAACGCCTTCCCGTAAGAATTAAACTTTTCGGTTAATTTTGAAAGTTCTATATCAGTGGCATCTTTAAAATTTTCAATTACCTTTTTAAAATCATCCTGGTAAAATATGTCCGCAATATCTTTTGCCAAGCTTTTTTTGGTTATATAATTATCAATTATTTCCTTAAATTCCTCCGGGCTTTTTTTCAATAAAAGGTTTGTATATTCCACCCCTTCTTCAATTGACAAGCTTTCCAGCAAATCCAAAAACTCACTTGGCACATTCAAGTTTAAAAGCTCTTCTAAATTCTCCTTGTATTGCGAAAGCAGCTGGATATCCTTAGAAAAATCATTTAACACAATATTTTTTTCCACCAGATCTTTTTCATTCTTGTAAATTCCATCTTCTAAATAAAATCCCCTGCCCCCGCCTTTTATAACCGTTGTCTCTTCAACCGCCAAATCCCCGAAGGAATTTAACTTTTGAGCCAGTCTGTCCCTTGCCCTTTCAATTCTATCAATTTCAGACTCCGCAGCTTTAACGATATTTGAAAAAGTATTTTCCACATCTTTCTTTAAATCCTCAAGTTTGCCCTTTTCATAG
>JAAYMJ010000172.1 GCA_012521455.1 Clostridiaceae bacterium | reverse complement strand
AGGGCAAAACTCATATTCACAAACGAAGATGAAAATATGCACATTGTTTTGTCAAACGGACTTAAGTTTATTGAAGGCGGTAAAGTGATAAAAGACGGGGATGAGTATATTTACAGGGGGTCCACGAACAAGACTCCGTTTGGCAAGTTTGCGGGGCTAAAAAGCATTAATCTTCAGGGAAGCGAATTGACGGTTGTGTTTTTTACCACTTTTTCAGATATATATTCTCCTAATGTTAATACCACTATTTACTGGGAGGTTTGCTGAATATGGCAATTGTAACAAATATAAAGATTGATATTTTGGGGCAAAGGGTTAAATATGCGCCCATTACCATATCAAGCGGTGATAAGAACGCGTACGCTTTGGAGTTGGAATTTTACAAAGGAACGGAGCCTTTTGATATTACCGGCTACAGCTTATCTGTGATTGGAAAGCCAAAAGGGGCTCTAACACCCATACCAGATATAGGTGAGGTAAAAGAAGGGAAAGGGTATTATTTAATTAAGCCGTCAATGTATCAAAACCAGGGGGAACTTGAGCTTGAGATAATATTGACGGACCAACACGGAATGTTCTTTGTGGCGGGGGTTTTAGTTTTTACAGTTAGAGGCGGGCTTTCGGCGGGATATCAATTAAATGAAGATGAAAAGGATTTAACGGTTTTGCGGGATTTAATTCAAAAGTCCCAGGCTGCAATTTACAGCGCCTTATCCAGCGCGGAGTATGCAAAAATCCAAGCGGATATGGTAAGCGGGACAAAAATGCCAAGCGAAAAGGCCTATGGGGATTATTATTCCATATCCCAATTTGAGCCAAAAGTTTGGTACAGGCTGGATGGGCAAGATGAGGTTTTAGGGATAAATTTAACCAATGAAGAAAGTTACACAGAAGGGCTTTTGGTGATTTTTTCGCAAAGCGACGGGAATTACACGAAATATTCGGGTTATTGTTTTTTAGGAGCCCATATTTATACCACTGCTTTAACTGTCGATAGCCATGAAACTGAATTCAGCATGCAAAACTTAACATGGAGGCAAGTGTCCGGGGATTATACGGATATTTTGGACAAAAAGGTTGACAAAGTTGCTGGAAAAGGGCTTTCAACCAACGATTACACCAATCAGGAAAAGGAAAAGTTATCCCAAATTTCACCGGGGGCAACAAAAGCAGAAAAATCCTCAATTAATGGAAATATTAAAATTAACGGGGTTGAGACCACAGTATATACCCTTCCTTCAAACATTCCAGAAGAACATCTTTCACAAAATTCTTCAAATCCAGTAGTAAGTACAAAAAGTGGTTGTATTTTAGCTTTAGGTGATGTTCAAAAAAACACTGGTGCACGAAGTTTGGTAATTGAAGGAAGGACTATCGAAGAACCCTGTAAAAATCTTATACCGGATGAATCGCTAAACTTTATAATGGGATGGGAAAGTGATGAAAATTCGGTAGTAACAATTTCACAAAATCAGACTGTTGCAGAATGGGATTCAAATACAGCAACGAGGATTCAGATAAATAACGGAAGTAGTTTAGTAAAGTATAAGTTTAACGGGGGAGTATTTACAAAAAAAGGCTGCAAGTACAATTATAAACTTAAAATAAAAAATAATAATTCTCAAAGTCCGGTTATTGTGACCACGGCATATGAAACAATTGAGTTAATCCAGCCAAATGCTTATAAAATAATTAATTGGTCATATGTTGAAACTTTGGATGATGTATATTTGGAATTGGCATTTAAAGTACAAAATGCCTCGGACTACATTGACATTTATGTTGAGGACCCACAAATTTATGCTTACTCTGAAAAATCTGCAGACAATCCCTATAAAATTGTTGGAGTAGGTGAAAGCGGAAATATTAGAACAACCGTAAAATCACCAAATCTATTCTCTTATAACGGCACATTAGAAGGTTGGTCAACAGACAACGAAGCGGGTGCTATACGGTCAGTTTTACCTGATGGGACATTAAAATTTGTTGGAAATGGTGGTAGAGCAGAAATAAATCCTTATGTGAGAAATAGCATACCATATTTAAAAGGTCAGAAATTGTTTGTT
>JAAYMJ010000171.1 GCA_012521455.1 Clostridiaceae bacterium | reverse complement strand
CCGCCTGTCACGCAGCCGCCGGGGCAAGCCATGATTTCGATAAAGTGGTAGTTTGCTTTTCCTTCCCTAACATCGTTTAAAAGCTTTCTTGCGTTTGCAAGGCCATGGGCAACAGCGACCTTGATTTCCTGTCCGCCCAAGTTTACTGTGGCTTCTTTAATGCCTTCGGTGCCCCTTACCGCGTTGTAGTCTATATTATCAAGTTCTTTTCCTTCTAGTATATCAGCGACGGTTCGTAGAGCCGCTTCCATAACGCCGCCGGTTGCGCCGAAGATAACCGCCGCGCCTGACGCTTCGTCACCAAAGGGGTTGTCAAATACTTCGTCTTTTAGGTTTACAAAATCGATACCTGCTTCTTTAATCATTTTAGCAAGTTCCCTTGTGGTGATTACATAGTCAACGTCGGGATACCCTGTTGCTTTCATTTCTTCGCGTTTTGCCTCGAATTTCTTCGCTGTGCAGGGCATTACAGAAACAGTCACGATTTTTTCAGGGTCAATGCCTTCTTTTTGCGCATAGTAGGATTTAATTATCGCGCCAAACATTTCGTGCGGTGATTTGCAGGTTGAAAGGTTATCCAAAAAGTCTGGGAAATTGTGTTCGCAAAACTTAATCCAGCCCGGGCTGCAGGATGTAATCATGGGTAGTTTTCCGCCGTTTTTAATCCTGTTTAGAAGTTCTGTTCCTTCTTCCATGATTGTCAGGTCCGCGCCAAAGTCGGTGTCAAATACTTTGTCAAAGCCTAGCTGTTTTAATGCAGCAACCATTTTTCCTGTAACCGCGGTTCCCATTGGAAGGCCGAATTCTTCCCCTAGTGCTGCCCTAACTGCGGGGGCAACTTGTACTACCACATGCTTTTCGGGGTCAGCAATTGCCGCCCATACGTCTTTTCTTGAGTCTTTTTCAGAAAGGGCGCCTACGGGGCACACTGCTATACATTGCCCGCAGTTTACACATGGCACTTCAGCAAGGCTCATATCAAAGGGTGAGCCGATTTTTGTCCTAAAGCCGCGTTCTACCGCGCTGATAACCCCTACGGATTGGATTTCGTTACATGCGTTTATACACCTTCTGCAAAGAATGCACTTGGTGTTATCCCTGACAATGGATGGGGATAAATCGTCAATTTCCGCGGGTGTTTTTTCGCCTTCATACCTGATTTCAGTAACACCTAGCTCATCGGATAGCTTTTGTAGTTCGCAGTTTCTGTTTCTAACGCAGGTTAGACATTCCCTGTTGTGGTTTGATAAAAGTAATTCTAATGTTACTTTCCTTGATTCCCTAACCTGGGGTGTGTTTGTATACACTTCCATGCCTTCAGATACAGGGTATACACAAGCGGCCTGAAGGCCCCTTGCGCCTTTTACCTCTACAAGGCACATACGGCATGAGCCGGTCTGGCTGACACCTTTCATGTAGCAAAGGGTCGGGATGTCGATGTTAGCCATTCTTGCAGCTTCCAAAACCGTAGAGCCTTGGGGGCATTGTATATCTATACCATTAATTTTGACATTAACCATTTCCATTTTGTTCACTTCCTCTCTTACTTCACAATTGCCTTAAACGGACATTTTGTCATACATACGCCACATTTGATACATTTTTCGGTATCAATGTGGTATGGGTTTTTAACTTGGCCTGAAATTGCGCCAACAGGGCAGTTCTTCGCGCAAATTCCGCAGCCACGGCATTTTTCGGGAATGATTTCATAGTTGGACAACGCTTTGCATACCCCTGCCGGGCATTTTTTGTCAACCACATGGGCAATGTATTCGTCCTTAAAATACCTCAATGTGCTCAAAACAGGGTTTGGTGCGGTCTGGCCAAGCCCGCAAAGGGAGCCTTGTTTGATGGATAAACATAGTTTTTCTATTCTGTCAATGTCTTCCAGTGTCCCCTTACCTTCGGTGATTTTTTCTAATAGTTCATATAGCCTCTTTGTCCCTATGCGGCATGGTGTGCATTTTCCGCAGGATTCATCAACTGTGAATTCAAGGAAGAATTTTGCGATATCTACCATACAGTTGTCTTCGTCCATGATGATTAACCCGCCGGAACCCATCATTGAGCCGATGCTGGTTAGTGAATCGTAGTCAATCGGCACGTCAATGAGTTCTGCAGGAATGCATCCGCCTGACGGGCCGCCGGTTTGCGCGGCTTTGAATTTCTTTCCGTTTGGAATGCCCCCGCCGATTTCTTCAACGATTTCCCTTAATGTGGTTCCCATTGGGATTTCCACAAGGCCTGTGTTGGTGATTTTGCCGCCTAGCGCAAATACCTTTGTACCCTTGCTCTTTTCAGTACCGATGGACGCAAACCAATCCGCGCCGCGGTTTATGATAGTGGTGATATTTGCATAGGTTTCAACGTTGTTTAAAAGCGTTGGCTTTCCAAACAAACCTTTTACTGCCGGGAACGGCGGGCGTGGCCTTGGCTCGCCGCGGTGGCCTTCGATACTTGTAATTAGCGCTGTTTCTTCGCCGCACACGAATGCGCCCGCGCCTAGCCTTATATCCAAATCAAAGTTAAATCCTGTCCCGAAAATGTTTTTACCTAGCAAGCCATATTCCCTTGCCTGCTCAATTGCAATTCTCAACCTCTTTACCGCAATCGGGTATTCGGCCCTGATGTATATATAGCCCTGGTCGGCACCGATTGTGTAGCCCGCAATCGCCATAGCCTCAATTACGCTGTGGGGGTCGCCTTCAAGGATGGATCTGTCCATGAACGCGCCCGGGTCGCCTTCGTCGGCGTTACATGCTACATATTTTTTATCGCCAGGAGCGTTTTTAGCAAATTCCCATTTCAAACCTGTTGGGAAACCGCCGCCCCCTCTTCCACGAAGTCCGCTTCTTTTTAGTTCGTCAATTACCTGTTCAGGGGTCATTTCGGTGAGAACTTTTGCAAGCGCGGTATAGCCGTCCATGGCTATGTATTCTTCGATGTTTTCAGGGTCAATAACGCCGCAGTTGCGTAGCGCAATACGCATTTGCTTTTTGTAAAAGTCCACTTGGTTTAGGGATTTTACGTTATCTGTGCCGGCTTCAACCGTATCATGGTATAGAAGCCTCTTTACAATTCTGCCTTTTATTAGGTGCTCATCAACTATTTCTTTTACGTCTTCCTTTTTAACCATGCTGTAGAACGCGCCTTCAGGATATACGATTACAATGGGTCCTAAAGCGCAAAGGCCGAAGCAGCCTGTTCTGACTACCTTTACTTCCTTATCAAGGTTTGCTTCTTTTAAGCATTTTTCAAATTCATCAATTAATGTCTGGGAACCTGAGGATGTGCATCCTGTGCCCCCGCAGACCAAAACATGTGATCTATAAAACTCCATTTTTTACACTCCTTACAATCTGTAAAATTATTCAGCTTATTATGATTGCGCGCCGACTGTGTATTCGTCAACGACTTTCCCGTTTACAATGTGCTCGCTTACTATCCTTGCCACTTTGTCGGGAGTCATCTTCACATAGGTTACTTTTTCCTGACCCGGAACGTATACTTCAACAATGGGCTCAAGCCTGCACATGCCTATGCAGCCTGTCTGAATAACTTTTACATTTAAAAGATTGCGTTTTGATATTTCAGAAATGAATTCCTGCATTACAGGTCTAGCCCCCGCTGCAATACCGCAAGTTGCCATTCCCACAACTATCCTTATTCCATCCTGTCTATCTTGCCGCAAGTTTACTTCGGATAATACTTTTTCCCTGATCTTTTGAAGCTCAGATATTGATTTCATAAATCATTACCCCCATTAATATTTTTAATACCTTCTTCTATATAATCCTTTATCCAGCATGTTACTTCGGGTAAAGCAACACTGACACCGTCTAATTCTTTTTTTATCTCTCTTGTATCCAGCAAAAATTCATTGCCGTCCACCTTGTGTTTATATATAAAATCAATGTTTTCATTTGAACTTATAGCAAGCGCCATGGTTGAAGCAATATCGCCAATGGGTTTTCTGTCTATGTGGCTGTGCTTTAGTTTTGCATAAACTATGGTGGCTTTCCCAAGCACGGAGTCCACGGTAAGGCTTCCTTCCGCCTGCTCGCAGCTTGCCTTAAAAAGCGAAAGCCCCAATCCGACTTTGCGGGTTGTGCGTGTGGTAACAAAGGGGTCAAGTACTTTTTTTAAAAGTTCCTCATCCATCCCGCGCCCATTGTCTTTTATTGTTATTGTAAGCAAATCCTCTTTTGTGTCCTCACTGATTTCTACTTCAATCAGGGTGCTTTCGGCTTTTATTGAATTTTGTATTATGTCCAATATATGAAGGGATAAATCTTTCATATTATTAAACCTTTATGCTATATTCTTTTTCGCCATTTGTGTTTTTACACACAATCTTTTTTATACTGTAATTAGTCCTTGTATTTTTCTAAAATTCCCTCAACGTCTTCTGCGTTTAGCTTTCCATATACGTCATCATTTATGGTTACGACCGGTGCAAGGCCGCATGCGCCGAGGCAACGGGTAGCGTCAATGGAGAATTTGCCGTCGGGAGTGCATTCGCCAACTTCAATCCCCAATTTTTCCTTGAATTTATCCAATATTTCGGCTGCGCCTTTTACATAGCACGCGGTTCCAAGGCATACCCCAATTTTGTATTTACCCTTGGGGTTAATTGAAAACTGTGTGTAAAACGACACAACCCCGTAGATTTCCGCAAGTGGTATATCTAAACCTTCTGAAATCATTTTCTGAACTTCAATCGGCAGATAACCATAGATTTCTTGCGCTTCGTGAAGAACCGGCATAAGCGCGCCTTCCATACCCTTATACTTTTCAATTACTTTCTGGAGCTTTTCTTCCTGCTCTTTAGTGCCGGCAAAAGGAAGTGTTTTTCTG